>NZ_JBDGQQ010000148.1:0-10903 GCF_042218895.1 Salinibacter sp.
ACCGTCCCATTCCCCTCGACCAGCGCCGCCACCGTGCGGAACCGTGCGCGTCGGTCGTTGGTCCCCTCCATCACCGCCAGCAGCTTTCGTTTGTTGTCGTCGGGCGCGGCGTCGGGGCCGGCGAAGCGGGCGGTGTGGACGCCAGGGCCGCCGTCGAGCGCCGCTACCTCCAGGCCGGTGTCGTCGGCGAGGGCGGGGTGCCCGGTGTGCTCGTGGAAGGCGCGGGCCTTTTTCCGGGCGTTGCCGTCGAGCGTGGCGGCGTCCTCGTCCACGTCCGGGGGGGCGTCAAGCTCACTGGCAGGTACGAGGGAGAGTGGGAGGTCGGCGAGCAGGGACTGGATCTCCTCGACTTTGCCGGCATTGCCGGTCGCCAGCACGAGAGGGGAAGGAGACGTCATGGAGGAAGGTTTCTGAGGAAGGGGAGCGCATCCGTGAAGAGGAACATGCCGCTCAACCTCGCGTTTCGGAAAACTGATACGCACCTATTCACAAACCTCAAAACCAAATCTTTCAAGGAGGGATCTACATTGGCTGTTGGTGTCCAAGTTCGAAATAACGAAGACATTGATCGCGCGCTCAAGCGCTTCCGGCGCGAGGTGAACCGGAGTCGCGTTCTCCAAGAATATCGTCAAAACATGGCGTACATAAAGCCGTCGGAGGAGAAGCGCCTTGAGAAGAAGAAGGCACGCCGCCGACGCCATCGCGAAGAAAAGAAGGAAAGGAATCGGAAACGCCGGTAGCAGATGCCGGACAGCATACGGGATGACGAAAAGGCGGCCTCGATCCCCGAGGTCGCCTTTTGTTTTTCGGCTCCCTCGTGCGCCAATCCGCTCTCGGTCCGCCCGAAAGCCAGCGGACCGAGAGCCGAATGCTCGACGTGCCTGGATGACCCGAGAGCAACAACTTTGGGGGAGGTCGGGGCGCCCGTTAGGTGTCAATCGCCTCGTCCACTAGCTTCTCCTGCTCCCGGTCGTGCACCTTGGCCGAGCCAGTCGCGGGGCTTGCGCTGGCCGGTCGGCCCACGTACTGCACGCGCTGCTCGCACGGACCATGGATCTCTTCGAGCAGGTCGTCGAGCCGCGGCTGCACGAACGACCAGGCGCCCATGTTGCGCGGCTCTTCCTGCACCCACACTGTCTCGTCGGCGTTGGCGTAGCGCTCGAGCTCGTCCAACACTTCTTGCTCCGGGAACGGATAAAACTGCTCCAGGCGCGTAATCGCAATCTCGTCGCGCTGCTCATCGTCCGCCAGCGCCTCTACGAGGTCGTAGTACACCTTGCCGCTGCACAGGATGTGGCGGGTCGTATCGGCCGGGGCCGTTTCGGCTGGAATCACCTCTTGCACACCACCATCGGTCAGGTCCTCGGGGGTCGACACGCACTTCGGGTGCCGTAGCAGGCTCTTCGGCGTCATGATGATGTGCGGCTTCTTCACGTCGCGCTTCACTTGCCGGCGGAGGGCGTGGAAGTAGTTGGCCGGCGTCGAGTAATTCGCGACGATCATGTTCTGCTCGGCGGAAAGCTGCAGGAAGCGCTCCAGGCGAGCGGAGGAGTGCTCCGGACCCTGCCCCTCGTAGGCGTGGGGCAGAAGGGCCACGAGGCCGGAGGTCTGGCCCCACTTCATCTCGGCGGCACTCACGAACTGGTCCCACACGATCTGGGCCCCATTGGCAAAGTCGCCGAACTGGGCCTCCCAGCAGACCAGAGTGTCCGTGTCCATCACCGAGTAGCCGTACTCGAAGGCGCACACCGCGTACTCCGACAGCAGGCTGTCGTAGATCAGGAGCCGGGCCTGGTCGTCGCTCAGGTGGTTGAGCGGCGTGTACTCCTCACCGGTCTCCTGGTCGATGAGGACGGCGTGGCGCTGGCTGAAGGTGGCGCGGCGCGAGTCCTGTCCACTGAGGCGGACACGCGTGCCCTCCTGCAGTAGCGAACCGAATGCCAGGGCCTCGGCGAAGCCCCAGTCGATCCGCTCCGCCTCGTAAAACAGCTCGTCGCGCTTGCCGAACAGCCGCTCCAGCTTTCGGTGGACGTGGAAGTCGTCGGGAAAGTTCGTAAGCACCTCGACGACACGCTCCAGGTGCTCGCGCTTTGCGCTCGTGTCGACGGAGGGAAGGCGGACATCGCCCTTGCGCTGGGCCCGTTTCTCGAGGGCCTCCTCGGCGTCCTTCTCTTCCAGGTCCTTGGTCCGGTCGAAGGCCTCCTGCAGGCGCCCGCGGTAGTCGTCGAGCATCTGCTCGGCCTCGTCGGGCTCGATGTCGCCCCGCCGCAACAGCATCTCGGTGTAGAGTTTTCGTGGGGAGCGCTTCTCCTCAATCTTCTCGTAGAGCAGCGGCTGCGTGAAGGTCGGCTCGTCGCCCTCGTTGTGGCCGTGAACGCGGTAGCACACCATGTCGATCACCACGTCCTTGTTGAAGCGCTGGCGGTACTCGAACGCCAGGCGGGCGATGCGCACGCAGGCCTCGGGATCGTCGCCGTTGACGTGAAAGATGGGCGCCTCGATCGCCTGCGCGAGGTCGGTCGCGTAGGTGGAGCTGCGGGCCTCGCCCGGCGGGGTCGTGAACCCAATCTGGTTGTTGATCACCAGGTGAACTGTGCCGCCGGTCGTGTAGCCCTGCAGCTGACTGAGATTGAGCGTCTCAGCCACCACGCCCTGTCCCGGAAAGGCCGCGTCACCGTGCACGAGAAACGGCATCACAGCGTCGTGGTAGTCGTCCTCGTCGCCCCCGGGATGCTCGTCGCGCAACAGGTTTTGCTTGGCGCGGGCCATGCCCTCCACGACCGGGTTCACGGCCTCCAGGTGGCTGGGGTTTGAGGCCAGCGTGACGCAGATCTCGTTCCCGTTTGGAGAGGTCACGTATCCTTTCGCCCCGAGGTGATACTTTACGTCGCCGGAGCCCTGCGTAGTGTTCGGGTCGATGTTGCCCTCGAATTTGGAGAAGATCTCCTCGTAGGGCTTGCCGATAATGTTGGCCAGCACATTGAGGCGTCCTCGATGTGCCATGCCCACCACGACGTCCTGCACGCCTTCGTCGGCGGCTTCGGAGAAGATCGTATCGATGATGGGAATCATCGTCTCGGCGCCCTCCAGCGAAAATCGCTTGTGGCCGATGTATTTGGTGTGGAGAAACCGCTCAAATGCCTCTGCCGCGTTGAGCTTGCGCATGATGCGACGCCGCTCCTCGGTGGAAGGGGGAGCAGCGTCGCGCATCGGCTCGATCCGGTTCTGGATCCACTTCTTCTCCTCCGGATCGGAGATGTGCATGAAGGCGGTCCCCACCTTGCGGGTATACGCCTTCCGCAGAATGTCGAGAATGTCGCGCAGAGGAAGCTTCTCCTCGCTTCCCAGGCCTCCGGTGATGAACTCGCGGTCGAGGTCCCAGACGGTGAGGCCGTAGGAGGCGGGGTCGAGTTCGGGGTGGTACTGCCACTCGTACCCGAGCGGGTTGATGTCGGCCTGCAGGTGGCCCCGCACGCGGTATGCCCGGATGAGCTGGAGCACGGCCGCCTGCTTCTCGGTCATGTCGAGCTTGTCTTCGGGCTCGGGCCGGCCAAGCTGGGGCGTCGAGTCGACCGCCATGCCGAAGGGCTGGTACGGTACGTTCAGGTCCGAGAAGAGCTGTCGGTAGAAGTTGTGCTCGCCCGTCAGCAGCTCTTCAACGTGGTTCAGGAACGCGCCACTTGTGGCCCCCTGGATGACACGGTGGTCGTAGGTCGACGTGAGCGTCATGACGGGCGACACGCCCGCCTTGCTCACAACCTCCGGGTCGTACCCTCGGTACTCAGGGGGATAGTCGATGGCCCCGGCCCCCACGATCACGCCCTGGCCCGGCATCAGGCGCGCCACGCTCATCGACGTGCCGATCATGCCGGGGTTCGTGAGGGTCGCCGTCGTACCCTGAAAGTCCGAGAGGTCTAGGTCCCCGCTCTGGGCCCGTTCAATCAGATCGTTGTAGACCCCGACAAACTCGGCGAAGTTCAGGCCCCCAGCATCCTTGATGTTGGGCACGAGGAGCGTCCGCTTGCCGCGCCGCTCGACATCGATGGCAAGCCCGAGATTGATCTGATCGGGAATGACGTGCTGGGGCGTGCCGTCCTCGTCGCGGCGAAAGGTGGTGTTCATGTCCGTGTATTCCTGCATTCCCTGCACCATCGCGTAGGCGATGATGTGGGTGTAGGACACCTTCTCACCGCCCACCTGCCGCTGGTGGTCGTTGAGCAGGGTCCGGTTTTCCTCCAGTAGCTTGACCGGCATCGTGCGGGCTGAGGTCGCTGTCGGGATGCCGAGGCTGTCCTCCATGTTTTCGACGACCTTGCCGGCCGGTCCCTGAAGCGCCCGCACCTCGACCTTGTCTTCGTCGACCGCCGGGGCCGAGGCAGGGCGCAGGGGCTCTACAACCCCGTCCTCCGTCTCGTCGGGCCGGGCGGAGGGCGGCGCGGAGGGCTCCTCGCGGGCCTTCGGGGCTGTCTCAGTGGGCTGCTCGGGAGCGGCGGTTGCTTCTCCATCCCCGCTCGTCTGGGTCGCAGGAATGAACGACGCGCCCGGGTGGTAGTCCGCAAAGAACTCCCGCCAGCTTTCGCTGACACTGCTGGGGTCGTCTTGGTACTGCCGATACAGCTCTTCGATGTAGCCCGTGTTGAATCCGAGACTGCTCACGGTGACGGAGGGTGATTTGGTACTGGTGACGACGCGCAACCCCTGCTGGGGCGACTATGGTGTACGGGGGGACTACGGCAAGGATTCGCGACCGATTGCGGGCACGCGCTGAAGGCATGCAGTGACGCGGCCACGGCGGCGTAGCGCGAAGGGGAGACGTCACAGCCACCCGTGCCGCTGGTACCACTGAATGGTCGCGGCCACCCCCTCATCGAGCGGCGTCCGCGGCTGGTAGTCGAAGTCCTGCTGGGCCTTCTCGGTCGAGCATGCGGTACAGGCGTGCCGGATCTCACGGGCCTTGTCGCGGTTGAGGGCGGGGTAGGTGCCTGTGAGCCCGCCCCAGGCCTCCGCCACTGCCCCGACCGCGCTGACAAGTGGGCCCGGCACCGGTACTGTGACTGCCCAGGTGTCGAGAGCATCGGTGGCAACCTGCTTCACCTCTCGCCAGGCGTACAGGTGCGGACTTCCGAGATGGTACGTCTCGCCGACGGCCGCCGGATGAAGGCTTGCGTCAACCATTCCGGCGGCGAGGTCGCGGACGTGGACGAGACTGAGTGGCGACTGGCCGCCGCCAACGATGGGGCAGACGTGGCGGTCCACCGCCCGGAAGAAGTCGAGAATGTCCCGGTCGCGGGGTCCGTAGACGGCGGGGGGACGCACGACGGTAAGGGGCAGCGCCTCCGCGTACGACTCGGTCTCGGTCATCTCGTGCGGCTCGCGCAGCGCCTCCTCCATCTGCGCCTTGCTCTTCCCGTAGCGGCTCACCGGCTCGAGGGCAGCCTGCTCAGTTGCCACTCCGTCGTCGCAGCGCCCCACCGCGGCGAGGCTACTCGTCACCAGGACGCGCTCCACGTTGGGGGCAGCGTGCTTAACGGCCCCCATCAGGTTGAGCGTCCCCTGCACATTGACCTCGTAGAACGGGTCCCAGTTCGGAGCGCGCGTGAGTCCAGCGACGTGGTAGACGTGTGTCGTGCCGTCGAGGGCCGCCCATAGCGTGTCGATGTCCGACAGGTCCCCCCGGACGTATTCCACGTCGAGGTCGGCCAGCCACTTCGGGTCGGAGCGGACGAGGCAGCGCACCTCGTCGGCGCCGCGACGCAGGAGTTCTTCGACGAGGTGACTGCCCACGAAGCCGGTGCCGCCGGTGACGAATGCTGTTTTGCTCACGTGTGAATCAATCAGCTTCGGAGACGTGTGGAGGTCGGGGGCAGTGGGAGGATGAGCCGAGGGTTGTGTTGCCGCTCGGGCGGCCCGAGGTTGGAGGGGGGCGCCTGACGAGCCTTCCTCCCCGATCCTCAGTCCGTCGCTCTCGTCAGTCGAACCACGTTCTCCACGTGGGGCGTGTGCGGAAACATGTCTACCGGCTGTACGGTGTCCACCCGGCACGCATCACGCAGCCGCTCAAGGTCACACGCCTGAGTCTGCGGGTTGCAACTGACGTAGACGAACCGCTCGGGGGCTAGGGTCGCAACCTGCTCCACCACGTTCTTGTGCATCCCGGCCCGGGGCGGATCCACAATCAGCACGTCGGGGCGCCCGTGTTCGCCGGCAAACGAGGGCGTGAGTAGGTCCTTCAGGTCGCCGCTCACAAAAGTGCAGTTGTCCACGCCGTTCATCTCCGCACTCATGCGGGCGTTCGCGACGGCATCTTCCACCAGCTCGGTGCCGATGACCTCCTCCACGCGCACGGGGACCTCGTCAACGTGAGCGACCGACGTGCCGCCATCCGCGAATTTCTCGACGTTGAGCTCAACGAATTTTCCTCGTTGGACAGCAGGCATGCGATTTTCGCTGGGTGAAAATAATACTCGATGGGATCGCCCCCGCACGGTCCGGTGCCCGTGCAGGTCGTCCTGGCTGATCCATATGCACTGCGGGCACGCGTCGTTGCGGACGCTGCCTGCGTTCGCCAGGGACGATCGATCCAGGATCTGCCCGGTTTATTTTTCGTATTCGTCCTGCTTCTCGCCGCCTGCGGCAGCACCGGTCCCGAGTCGACGTCCGGACCACACCTCGAACTGACCGGCGGCCGAACTGACAGCAGGTGCGCCGGTGAACGCCTCCGTCGAAGGTGCCTTCTCGCTCGATGCTGTGTTCGAGGCCAGCGTGTTCCGGGCCGCAGCCTCACGTACAGTCCCTGAGGCCGCTGATGAGGATCGAGGGCAGCTTCACGGCGACGCCCCGCACGCTGTCCAACGAAGTAACGCGTCCCCAATGGAGTGTGAGTGGCGGCCTCTTGACTCCGTAACTCTCGGTCTTTCGGCGGAGCGGCCGATGGAGGACTTCGCAAGAGGAGGGAAGAGGAAATCAGTCTTCCTCTGAGGAGGCGGGGGATTCAGGGCTCTCTTTCTCCACGAACTTGTATCCAACGCCGTAGACGGTCTCCAGGTAAGTGGGATCGCCGGGAGTGGGTTCGATCTTCTTGCGCAACGACGCCACGTGGCGGTCGACAGTGCGGGTGGCAATGTCACCGCTGATTCCCCACACGTCTCGCAGGAGCCGTTCCCGGCTTACGGTACGGCCTCGGTGCGCAACGAAATACCCCAGGAGGTCGAACTCCAGGCTGGTGAACTCGACGCGCTCCCCGTCCCTGGTCACCGTTTCTTCGGGAAAGTTAACCGTAACCGTCCCAAACGAGTACACGTCGTCCGTGTCCGGCGTGCTCGGCGCACTGCGGTCAAGCACGGCTTGGACCCGCGCCTCCAACTCCTTTACGTCAAAAGGCTTGGTCACGTAATCGTCGGCCCCAAGGTTGAAGCCACGAATTTTATGCCGATGCTCATCCTTGGACGTGAGCAAGATGACAGGAGAGTCGACCCCAGCCCTGCGGGCTTCCCGGAGCACCTCGAATCCGTCCTTTTCCGGCAATCGCACATTGAGCAACACGAGATCATACGGCGGGAGGGTCGTGATCTCGCGGAGGGCATCTTCCCCGTCGGTTGTGCGGTCAACGTCGTATCCCTTCCGGGAAAACCGATTCTCCAGTCCATCACCAACGTCCGGATCATCCTCGGCAATGAGGAGCTGAACCTCGCGTGAATCCGTCGGGGCGCCGTCGGAAGGAGACATGTCACCTGCAGAAGGAGATATTCAGCAAACCCACGCTACATGGGAGATTGCAAACCGTAGGAGCAATCTACCAAAAAATTCTGTACCGGCGCGAACGGATCAAGATTCACGGTGGATGACCGCGCCGTCCAGGAAAAACCGAACGTCGCTGCCGTCGGTAGGTTGAACAATGTGGTACGCTACTTTTCTTCCAGACGGAAGTAAGTCTCCCGTTGCATGGATGCTTCCCCACTGTTTAATCCCGAGTACCTGCCCGTAATCGTAGCAACCCTGGTGGGGTTTGGTGCACTGGCCGCCCTGCTTCTCGTCCCAATCTCTCGCTTTCTTGATCGGGAGCAGGAGGTCGCTCAGGATTGGACCCCGGAAGCCGTTGCGGAGCGCATTCGGAAGCGACAGCGCACCGCCACGAACGGCACGCCCTCTAGCGAGCCCCCTGACTCTTCCGAGCAAGACGACCCGGACGCTCCGGCTGCTGCGTCGTAGGATGGCATTCGCACTAGTCGGAGGACGCGTCGGGGGACGCGACGTGCACCAGGGGCTGGAGAGTCGCCAGGGTCTTCGGCCCGATGCCGCTCACCCGCTTCAACTCCTCAACGCGTTGGAAAGGCCGCTTGGTCGACCGGTACCTCTTGATGCGCTTCGAAAGAGCGGGCCCGATGCCGGGTAGAGCACGGAGGGCCTCGGACGACGCTGTGTTTATGTTAATCGGGTTCTCCGCAGAGGGCGTCGGAGGTGCATTCGACGCACGAGAGTCTGGAGCAGGCGATGAGGCGGACGGCTGAGCCACGAGGGAGTCGACGGCGAGGGGTGGGGCTTGCTGCTCCTGAACGTGCCGTATCGTCAAGCCCGTGAGAAAAAGTACCGTCAGCGTTAGCACCGCTAGGGCCTCATGGCGGGTAATGGAAAGACGCTGTTGGAGTCGGTAGAGCCGAATCATGAGCCGACGATGCTGAGTGCAACCGGAAACGAGGTTCGCTTGCAATGGGGAGACACATTTATCCCGACGAACATAACGTCCGGTACTCTCGCAATCGGATTGGCTTCTTGCTGCTGCCATGGCACAGCGCGACATCATTCGGACGAAGGCCGTCGTCCTGCGAAGCCTCGACTACGGGGAGACGAGCCAGATCGTCACACTCTTCACCCGCGAAAAGGGAAAGATCGGGGTCATGGCAAAGGGGGCGCGGCGCCCGAAGAGTTCGTTCGGGGCGACCTTGCAGCCGATGGCGTACACGCAGGTGGTCTTCTACTACAAACCCACGCGGACCCTCCAGACGCTTAGTGAGAGCAGCCACGTCGACTCCTTCCATCGCCTCCGGCGGGGCCTGAAGACCATCACAATTGGGCTGCGCATTGTAGAACTCGTGGATGCCCTGATGGAGGAGGAAGAGCCACAGCCCAAGGTCTTCAGACTCCTCGTTCGGGTCCTACGTCGCCTCAACGCCACCGACGCACGTACGGCGAACCTCTGGCCGTACGCGCAGCTCCGGCTGGCGGCCCTGCTCGGGGTGGCACCCTCCGTCGAGCGGGCCAGCGTTGAGGCCGTGACGGGGGCGAACGGACTGCTCTCCCTGGCGGACGGGGGCGTGTATCCGGCCAATGCTACCCCAGAACGACCGCGCCGCGCCACCCGCGACGCATTGCGAGCCTACGCCGTCTGTGCCCGCGCCGACCTCGACACCGTGATGCGCCTGGAAATGGCCCCCGACGTCCGGCGCGAGGTGGAGACGCTCGTGCGCGACTTCCTGCGCTACCAATTCGACGACGCATATCCGGACCGGAGCCAGTCGGTCATCGCTCAGATTGAAGGACCTTCCACATCTTCGACCTCTGCGGCGGAGGCTTGACCTTGTCCCGCCTCCTCAGTACCCTTACTGTGTGAAACATATGTGCGAGGCGCCCGAGCACGCCGGCACGTCGCTCATCAGTTGCACGACACGCCCTCTTCTGTCATGGGCCGGAAAAAGCTGACCGCGAAGCAGCACGAGTTCCTCCAGTTTCTCATCGACCATACGCGCGAGACCGGGGTCTGGCCAACATACCGGGAGATTATCGATCACTTCGGGTACAGCTCGCCCAACAGCGTCACCCAGAACCTGAAGGCGCTCCATCGCAAGGGACACCTCACGCGCGATGATCAGGGGTACCACCTTGCCCCGCGCTACCAGGAACAGGAGGAGCCAGGCATTCCGGTGAAGGGCATCATCTCGGCCGGGTCCCTGCAGGAGGCCGTCGAGGCCGACCTCGGAACCATCACGCTCGACATGCTCTTTCCGAACCTCGACAAAATCTTTGCCATCCGCGTGTCGGGGCAGTCCATGCGGGGGGCCAACATCCACGACGGCGACTACGTACTGCTCGTCGATGAGGATATTCCCGAAGGAGGGATTGGGGCGGTGCTCTACGACGGCGAGACCTCGCTGAAGCAGGTGTACCACGACGAGAATGGGCTCCGTCTGGAGCCGTGCAACCCAGAGTACGACGACATCCACATTCAGCCCGATGTCTTTGAGGAGGTCACCATTCTGGGTCGGTACGTCGGCCACGTCAACGAGAATGGAATCCACAAAAAAGGACGCAGCGGGAGCCCGATGGCACACTAGCGTCGTCTTCCCTGAAGCGTCCGTTTCCACCACATCTCTATGAGCGAACTGCCGAGCTGGAAAGGAAATCTTGACCGTGACGGTGGCCACTGGGACGACGGCCGCTGGTACGACATTCACCTGGAGCGCCGGATGCCGCAGGCGGTGCCCATGCTGGAGGAACTGGCGATGGCGCTGCCGCCCCTTCCGCCCGGCGCTGCCGTCTGCGACCTCGCGTGCGGCACCGGCAACGCCGCCGCTACGGTGCTGGACGCGTACCCGCAGGTGGAGCTCGTGCTGCTCGACGAGGACCCGGATCTGCTCGCCATCGCGCACGAGAAAGTCGGGCAACTGACGCGCAACGCGGATCCACTCCAGGTAGCGGTGCCCACCGATGGGGCGCCGCTTCCCGGCGGGCCGTACGACCTCGTCGTGGCCTCGCTGGCCCTGCACGCCATCGTGGGGCACGACGTGGATACGGCCGAGGCCGAGTCGCGCTACGAGCTGCTCTTCCGCAGCGTCCACGAACCGCTCCGGCCCGGCGGGCACTGCCTCATCGGCGATCACGTGGGCACGCTCCCGCTCTATCCGCAGCT
>NZ_JBDGQQ010000149.1:0-11144 GCF_042218895.1 Salinibacter sp.
CGTCCGCCTCGTCTTCGTCCTGCGTGAGGCCGTAGCCGCTCTCCTCCAGCACCGAGGCCACGATGCCGGAGTCGTTCACGTTCATCTGGCAGCCGTAGGTCTCGATGTAGACCTGTTTGTCGCCGGCCGTGGCGTCGTAGCCATGCTTTACGCGGTCGAGGTCCTCATCGGCGTCGTCGGCCTCGCGCTGGCGCACGCGCTCCTCAGAGAGGACGTCCAGGTCTTCGATCGGCTCCATGACTGCAAAACGGTTGGTAAGCGAGCATCCAATGCGTAGGGACCGATGTTGCATTCAGGGGGCGGGCGAACGTTCCCCAGTTGGAGGTTCGAAGGTGGGAAGGTGAAAAGGTTCGAAGGTGGGAAAGTTGAAAATTGGGGGGGAAGGTCGATGGGGGATGCAGAAGGCGGTCCTTACAGAGGGGCCGGTGGAATGCGCTGGGCTTCCCGTCGTTGGGCAGCGGTCGGGGACGTAGCGGGGCGTCTGCGCTGGGCCTGTGGGCAGGGTGTCGAGCGGCTCGTCACGCCGTCGCCTGTGCCGCTCTGCTCCCGGACGTAAACGCACTGCATGGTGGTGTGCACGTCGGTGCCACCGGCCAGCAGGTGCGTGGCGAAGGAGTGGCGCATCTACGACAGCGACCATTCTGACGACTCCACGGCCGGGCCGAAGTGGTGCGGCGGCGGACAGCACTGCTCCACGGATCCTCCGAGAACTCTATGGAAGGAAAGACGTGGGGCCAGTGGGGGACGCAGTCCGGAGACGACTTCCGTCCTTCGATCAGGGCGCTCGGGTATGTCTCCGTGAGGGCATCGGACAGGCAGTACAGTGTCGGGTGTAATCTACGGACGACTCCGCGAACTTCGCCGTCCCCGAGAGGGAGAAGATAAGTTTGAGCGTACCATGAGGCTCCAGTATCTCTCGTTCCGTCCGTGGTTGATCCTCATCCTGGCCGCGTTCCTTGCGGGCTGTGGCGGTTCTGGAAGTGATCCCGAGTCGGCGAAGACCCCAGCGCCCGGTTGGCATGAGGAAACGCTCCGACATGGCGGGCTCGCTCGCCACTTCCGGTTCTACGTGCCGGAGGACCCGCCCGGTACCGTGCCAATCGTCGTGGTGCTGCATGGCGGATCCCAGAGCATGAACGAGATCTTCGGCCCCGGGGCGGGCGGGACGCGGGAATGGACGCAGATCGCGGAGGAGGAGGGGGCGCTGCTTCTCGCGCCGAACGGGACCAACCTTGACACGGGATCTCCCAGCGGAGACAAGCAGGGCTGGAACGACTGTCGGCCGGAGGAGCGGGCCCGACCCGGTACCGACGACGTAGACTTCATTGCCGCTCTTCTGGACTGGACGGCCGGCCGGTTCGCCGATACGCAGATTGCGCTCAACGCAGGGCAGACGCTCGTCACCGGGGCCTCGAATGGAGGCATGATGACCTACCGCCTGGCCACCGAACTGCCCGGCCGGTTCGCCGCCGCGGCGGCGTTCATCGCGAATCGGCCCAAGCCCTCGGAGTGTCCGGACGCCACCGATCCGGTGCCGATGCTGATCGTCAACGGGACCGAAGACCCGTTGATGCCCTACGAGGGCGGGAGTATTGCCCCTGGACTGGGCGGGTTTGGCACGGTGGCCTCAGCGGAGGCAACTCGAGATTACTGGGTCGACGTGAACCGAGCCGACACCACGCAGCGCTCGGTCAATCAGTTGCCCAACCGGGACCCAAACGATGGCAGCGTTGTGATCTGCGAGAACGATCCCCCACCAGCCAGTCCCGGGGCACCGGTGCAGTTTTGCCGGGTGGAGGGGGGCGGTCACATCATGCCCTCGATTGAACATCGGCTGCGGGGCCGCCAGAACCACGATGTGGAAGGAGCACGGCTCGCCTGGTCGTTTTTCAGGCAGGCGGTCGATCAGTAGTCCCCCGCGCCCCCGAAGAGGCGATGCGGCGGCAACCCGTCAGGCTCAGGGGGACGGACGCCGATGGTTAGAAGTGGACGCGCAGGACGGCTACACCGCTTGTCCGGAGCCGGGACGCCGAAAAGTCGTCCGGGGCCTCGTCAGCGGCATCGACCTCTGCATCGCCCCTGGAAACGGTGGTAGTAGAAACCCCCAGTTCCAACGGTGGCACCAACCTGAGATTATGCGTGAACCGGCGTAGCGGGTAGGAGACCGAAAGCAAAACCCGATAGACGGAGGCGGTAGAGCTGCACTGGCTGGCGAGTCGTTTGAAAAGAGACCGACGTTAGTCCAAAGCATCATAGCTCTTGCATTTCGAGTGTGCGCTACCGCGCGGCAGTCACGGCTCAGCGATGAGAAGCTATTTGTGCCAGCCTGCCGGGCAGAATGTCAGAGTGTTCAGGTGCCCACGGCCTCCTGTCAACCCACACGTGGAAGCAACAGAGCTGCAAGACACTCGCCTAGAATCTTGGCGTGTGATCGTCCTGCAGCTGACCAGTCCCCAGTTGCGGATCCCCAAGGTGCCCTCCTGCTTGCGAAGCCCAGCACAAGCCTGTATTCTAGGAACAGCAGTCTCAAGTACGCTTCGAGCTCGATGACTGGCGAGCAGCATCGATCGTTTTCCCTGAGCTATTCTCCAGCCCGCTCCGTTCCGGTATGACCCTCTGATCATTGACCATGATTTATACCAGTCCCCACCCCGACGTTGACATCCCCGAGGCCTCGCTTCCGTCCTTCATTCTGGACGAGGCCGCGGACCGAGCCGACCGTCCAGCCCTGATTGACGGCCCGTCCGGCCGTACCCTCACCTACGGCGAGCTCCAGAAGGCCGTCGTGGCCTGCGCCGGGAGCCTGGCGGCCCGAGGCCTGGAAAAGGGCGACGTGTTTGCCATCTACAGCCCCAACCTGCCGGAGTACGCCATTGCGTTCTACGGCGTGACCCGGGCCGGCGGGATCGTGACCACCCTCAACCCGCTCTACACCGCCGAGGAAGCCACGCGGCAGCTCCAGGATTCGGACGCGCAGTACCTGCTCACCGTGCCGCCGTTTCTGGAGAAGGCGCAGGCGGCGGCCGACGAGGCCGGGATCGAGGAGGTATTCGTCTTCGGCGAGGGGGAGGGTGCGACGCCGTTCGAGGCGCTGCTAGCAGGGGGGCACGCGCCGCCGGACGTGTCGATTGCACCGAGCGAGGACCTCGCGGTGCTGCCCTATTCGAGTGGAACGACGGGCCTGCCGAAGGGCGTGATGCTCACGCACCGAAATTTGGTCGCCAACATCGCCCAGACGACGCCCGTCGAGCGACTCCAGGAAGGAGAGACGACCGTGGGCGTGCTCCCGTTCTACCACATCTACGGCATGACCATCATCCTGAGCATGGCCCTCCGCTGCGGGGCGACGGTGGTGACGATGCCGAAGTTCGAGATGGAGGACTTTTGCGCGCTGGTGGAGGAGCACGGCATCGCGAGCGGCTACCTCGTGCCGCCGATCATTCTGGGCCTGGCGAAGTCGCCGGTGGTCGAGGGGTACGACCTGTCGAGCCTCGACCACATCACGAGCGGGGCGGCCCCGCTTGGCAAGGAGGTGGCCAACGCCTGTGCCGACCGGATCGGGTGCGTGGTGAAGCAGGGCTACGGCCTCACGGAGACGAGCCCGGTCACCCATTTGGAGGCGCGGGACGCGGAGGATCCGGCGCCCGACTCCGTGGGCCACGTCCTCCCGAACACCGAGTGTCGGGTCGTGGACGTCGAGACGCACGAGGACGTAGCACCGGGCGAGCGCGGGGAGGTCTGGGTCCGCGGCCCGCAGGTGATGAAGGGATATCTCGATCGGCCCGACGCCACGGCTGAGACGATCGACGAGGAGGGCTGGCTCCACACTGGCGACGTGGGCCGGATCGACGACGAGGAGCGCCTCTACGTCGTCGACCGGGTGAAAGAGCTCATCAAATACAAGGGGCATCAGGTGGCGCCCGCGGAGCTTGAGGCCCTCCTGCAGTCCCACGCCGCCATCGCGGACGCGGCGGTCATTCCGAGCCCGGACGCGGAGGCGGGCGAGGTGCCGAAGGCGTTCGTGGTGGAGGCGTCGGGCGGCAGTGTGTCGGACACCGAGGTGAAAAACTTCGTGGCCGACCGGGTGGCGCCGCAGAAGAAGGTGCGGCGCGTCGAGTTTATCGAGGAGGTGCCCAAGACCGCCTCCGGCAAGATCCTGCGGCGCGAGCTCGTGGAGCGGGAGCGAGCGGAGAAGGAGTAGCGGCAGAGCAGGTTCTCCGAACGCCGCCTCACGCCCTCCAACGTCGTCTTCTCCCGACCGCCGCCGCCACGATGTCCACATCCGAGTCCCTCGCCGTCGACCCTGCCACTGAACTTGAGGCCCTAGAGACATTCTACGACGACACCGGCGCGTATCTCGACGAGCTCGCCGACGATGCCCTGTTCGAGCCGGTGCCGACGGTGTCCGAATGGTCCCCGGCGCAGCATCTCTACCACATCTGGCGCGCGAACGCGTCGATGCTGAAGGCGGCCAATGTGCTCGCCGACGGTCGCATCGAGACGCAGACGCCGGACCTGTCGGAGGACGGGGAGCAGGCGCTGCGGGAGGGGTCCATCCCCCGCAGGGGGGCGGAGGCGCCCAACAACATGCACCCGCCCGACGACCTTGACCGCGACGGGCTGCGGGAGACGTGGACGCGCAGCTGCGGCAAGCTCGACGACGTGGCTTCCCGGGTCGACGCCATCGCCGACGCCGATGGGGGCCTGCCGCATCCGTTCTGGGGGACCCTCACCGCTGCCGAGTGGCTCCGCGCCGCTCACGTCCACTCCAATCACCACAGCACCATCGTCACCGACATCCTGGCCGGACGGTAGGAGGCCAGCAACGCCTTTCGGATTGCAAGGGATTGCAAGAGTAGGAGGAGTAGACCTCAATCCTCCATCCTGCTTGTATCGTACGGCGACATCGGCGAGGCGGATTACTCGAACGCCAGCTTCGTGATGCGCCCGTCTGGCCCCACGGTCCACCCGGCCTCCGGCCTGGCAAACGCGACGCTCCAGTGGCTCCGGTCGGTCACGCGGGTCCAGGTCTGACCGTCGTCTCGCGAGTCGGCGATCCCCGCCGGGCCCACGACGACGAGAGGCGATGGATTGAGGCCCGGCACGTAAGTGCCGCCGAAAATGCCAGGGAGCGGCGCAGCCCGGAGACCACTTCCTCCCTTCGATCGGGGCGCCGAGGGGGCACGCGACCACGAGTCGCCGCCATCGGTGGTCAGGGCCACGTTCGCGACCGTGCTGTCTGGCAGGCTGTCGACCGCCATGATGCCGCCGAGCGCCGCGCCGTGCTGCGCGTCGCGGAACGTCAGCGAAGCGATGCCCGCGACGGGTGTGCCCGCCGCAATCGGGGTGGGGTGGGCCGTCCAGCTGCGCCCCCGGTCCGTTGTGCGGAGGACGCGGGCCGTGTCGACGGCACCGGTGCCCACGTACGCCGTACTGTCGCCGACCGTAACGAGGCAGGTGCCGCTGGCCGCAAAGCTGGCCTCCCCAGGCTGGGCGGGGGAGAGGGCCTCGGGGGGCACGCGACGCCACGCGTCACCCCCGTCACGGGTCGTGATGAGGTAGAAGTCGCCGTCGATCGCGTCGCTGAAGGCGATCCCGTGCTCGGCGTCCCAGAAATCCATGCAGTCGAAGAACGCCTCGGGCTCGGGACTAGTGAATTGGCGATTCCACGCCTCGCCCCCATCCGTCGTCTTGTAGATGCGCGACTGCGCGCCTCGCCCGATGCTGAGGAGGTACGCCGTGTCGGCACTTACAGCGTGCACGTCGCGGAATTGGAGAGAGTCGGCGCCGGGCACCGTTCCGGTCGTCCAGGTGGCCCCGCCGTCTGTGGTTCGGAGATAGGTGCCGCCGGTTCCGCTCGCCCAGACGACGTGCTCGTTCACCGGATGGAGCCCAATCAGGCGCTCTTCCGTGCCGCTCTCCTGCGTGGTCATCGTGAGCTCGGGAGCCTTCGGCGACGACGTACAGCCGAGGGCGAGAAGTGTCGCCGAAAGCAGGAGAGGCAGAAGGAGAGGACGCATCGGCACGGGGGGTTGGGGGAGACCGGTGTCAGGAGCAGCGTACAGGAGAAAACTATGAGGGCCGACTGCAGCGTCGGGTCGTCGCGGAAAGCTTCGGGCCGCGGTCTATGGTCGACCGTCCGCCGACTCGTCGGTACGAACCGGGGGCACGGGCACCAGTTTAGGACGATCAACGCCCTCAAGTCCGCTGCGCCGACGGGTCAGGCGCGTTCCGACGAAGTCTACTCCAATTCGTTGCGGATTGGCGTCGAAGTGCTTGGTCAGACGAACGGACGATCCCACCGCGAGTACATACCACCTGTCAAGCTCTCAGTTTACGCAGGAAATCCCCCTGCACACGCAATCCTCGCCCCGCTATGCAGCAGACGGACCTTCGCGACATCGCCATTGTGGCCCACGTCGACCACGGCAAGACCACGCTTGTGGATTCCATGCTGTGGCAGAGCGGCATCTTCCGCGACAACGAGGAGGTGCAAAAGCGAGTGATGGACACGATGGACCTGGAGCGGGAGAAGGGCATCACCATCATGGCCAACAACACGGCCATCCGCTACGAGGACAAAAAGATCAACATCGTCGACACGCCCGGCCACGCCGACTTTGGGGGGGAGGTGGAACGCACGCTCCGCATGGTCGACGGCATCATGCTACTGGTGGACGCGGCGGAGGGGCCGCTCCCACAGACCCGCTTCGTCGTCCAGAAGGCGCTGGAGTTGGACCTTCCCGCCGTCGTCGTTCTCAATAAGATCGACCGCAAGGACGCTCGTCCCCACGAGGCCCTGGACCAGATCTACGACCTCTTTATCGATCTCGGCGCGAGCATGGAGCAGGTAGAGTTTCCGGTGCTCTACACCGTGGCCACCGAGGGCCGCTGCACGACGGATCTCGAACAGGAGGAGTGGACGAACCTGCGCCCCCTCTTCGACACCATCATCGACGAAATCCCGCCGCCCTCCGGCGATCCCGACGCTACGCTGCAGGTGCTCGTCACCAGCGTCCAGCGCGACGATTACCTCGGCCCCGTTGCGATCGGGCGCGTGGAACAGGGGACCCTGCGCAACCGGCAGGATGTCATGCTCTGCCACCGCGACGGGAGCAAAGAGCAGACAGACGTGAAGTCCCTCTTCACGTACCAGGGCCTGGAGCGCGTAGAGGCCGACGCGGCGGGGCCCGGCGAGATCGTAGCCATCGCCGGCGTGGAGGGCATCGGGCTGGGCGAGAGCCTCTCGGACCCGGAGCATCCTGATCCCCTCACGCCCCTCGACGTGGACGAGCCGACCATGTCGATGGAGTTCCGAATCAACGACGGGCCCTTCAGCGGGCAGGAGGGAGAGTTCGTGACGTCCCGCCAGCTCCGCGACCGCCTCTTCGACGAGGCCCGTAACAATCTGGCGATCCGCGTCGAAGAGACCGACTCCGCCAATGCCCTTAACGTCTACGGGCGTGGCGAGCTGCAGATGGCCATCCTCATCGAACAGATGCGGCGCGAGGGGTACGAGTTTTGCGTGGGCATGCCGCGGGTCATCACCAAAGAGGTCAACGGCGAAACCCGAGAGCCCTACGAAACCGCCGAGGTCGACATCCCCGAAGAGCACATGGGCGTCGTCATGGAGCGTCTCGGCGAACGGAAGGGGGAGATGCAGCACATGGCCCACCAGGAGAGTGGGCGCGTCCGGCTCACGTTTCGGGTTCCGAGCCGCGGCCTCATCGGCTACCGCTCCAAGTTTCTCACGGACACGAAGGGCACCGGCCTTCTCACCCACCGCTTCGAAGAGTTTGGGCCGTGGGCGGGCGAGATTCCACACCGCACCAGCGGGGCCCTTGTGGCGGACCGGGAGGGGGAAACGACCGCCTACGCGCTCCTCGAGCTCCAGGACCGGGGCGATTTCTTCGTGGAGCCCGGCGACCGGGTCTACAAAGGCATGATCGTGGGCGAGCACAACAAGCCCCAGGATCTCGATCTGAACCCGACGCAGGAGAAGCACCTCACGAACATGCGGGCCGCCGCAGGGGACGAGCTGGAGCACGTGCCTCCACCCCGCGAGCTGTCGCTGGAGGACGCGATCGAGTTTATCCGCGAGGATGAGCTCGTGGAGGTGACGCCGGAGGCCTATCGGCTCCGCAAGCGCCACCGCAAGCCGAAGGCCCGCCGGAAGGCGCAGATGGAACGGGCCACCGGGTAGGTACAACAGTGGTAAGCAGGGGGCGCGGACGTGAGTTCTTCCGGCCCCCTAGGCAGCCACGCGTCCACCCTCCAATCCGTCGGGACTTGGCGCTGTTCTTCACGCGCCTGGGCGTCTTCCGGGATCTCTTCCGCCCCGCGGCAGACTTAGTCCGCATGTCTTCCTGATGTAGGAGGCCGAAGAATCGTCCGGATGCTGCCGCAGGGTCCGGTGACGCAGGGTCGAGTTCCTGGCAAATGAACCCCTTCACACCCGGGACTCGTCCCTCGCCGCTACGCCTCGGCTGGTACCTCTTCCTTGTCCTCCTCCGGCAGCCCCTCGCCGTCGGGCCCGGCCTCGTACTGCTCCTTAATGTTCGGGAGGGCCGTCTGAAACATGTCGTGCACCTCTTCGGCCTCCCCGTCGTGCTCCGCGCGGGCCCGGTGCAAGCGCACACAGGCCTTCCAGACCGCGCGACGCAGGTTCCACTTGCGGACCGAGTAGGCGGCGCTCCGACGCGTGCCGTCATTCTCCAGCCAGCTCAGCTGCACGTAGGGCTTGGGCGTTCCGCTGCCGTCGTCCTTCCAGCAGAAGTTGAGGCCGATGACGCCCGTCTTCGACCGGGCCTCAGCCGAGCGCCGAACGGGATCCATCGGCTCCGGGAGCTCCTCGAGAAGCTCATCCCGGTACTCGACCGCCTTTTCGAGGGCCTCATCTCGACCGCCGTATCGCTTGTCGGAAAAGTACTTCGTGTATTGCTCCTTCTGGCGCTTGATGCGCACCTGCCAGCCGTGTGTAGGGTGGCGATCCGGATTCTCCTCTGTCGGCTCGATGTCGATGCGGAAAACGTTCTTCGGTTTGCTGCTCATGGGTGATGTAGGTGAGAGCAATGGTGATGTAGTGTGGGGGTATACGGGCCCCGACTGGGCCCGACAGACGTGCGTGAAGCGGACGCAGGGACTCCCCCGTCGTGGACGTGCGGTTCCCTGACGGCGGACACTCCAACCGTTCGACCGAAGGGCCGGTGCGAGCTGGAAATGAGGATCCAAGCGGTAGTGGGCCCATGGGAGATGCCGCGCCATGCTGGGAGACGAAAAGCCCTTCCAACCCGAACCTGAGCGGATTGGCGATGTGTTATCGGGAGGCGTCTCCTCTAGAAGTCTTCAAACAGGGAGCACCCCTTGACAGTCTAGGGGGCGATTTCGTCCGGCGTAAACGCTACGACCCTGCAAGATTGAGGAAGAGAATGGAAAAGTGCAACTGGAACCGATTTCAATTTTTTATCCGGACAATTCTGCCCCCTCGTCCGGGCCGGGGCCGTGGGGGTAGACTACAGAAGATTGGTTGCCTCGGCCGCGTCGCGAAGGGTCTCACGCTGTTCGTCGGTAAGGTTCTCTGGAATCTCGACGTCGATCTCAACATAGAGGTCGCCCTGTCCGTCGTCGGTCTTCACGCCCTGCCCCTTCAGGCGAAGCTTCTCACCGGGCTGGGTGCCCGGCGGCACCGAGAGTTTCAAGTGCTGGCCGTAGGGGGTAGGGACGCGACAGTCGGTGCCGAAGACGGCGTCGAACATCCCAATCGTTTCGGTCAGGTGAATGTCGTCCCCCTTGCGGTCGAAGCGTGGATGATCGCCCACTTCGAAGGTGACGTAGAGATCGCCGCGCTGGCCCCTGGGCCCGCGCTGCCCCCGGCCCTTCAGCCGGATTTTAGTGCCGTCCTTCACACCGGTCGGAATTTTGAGGCGGATCGACTCGCCAGTCGGGAGTTCTACCTTGCGGCGTCCTCCCTCCAGGGCCTGTCGAAACGAGAGGCGCAGGGTCGTCTCGATGTCCTGTCCCCCTTCCTGGCGGCCCCGGCGCTGCCGCTGTTGCTGTCGCTGCCGCTGTTGCTGTTCCTGGAACGGGTCGCGTCCCTGCGTGCCTGTCCTGCCCCCGGCACCCCCGAAAAAGTTCTCGAAGATGCTGCTGAGGCCTCCCCCTCTCCCGCGGCCCCCGCCCCCGAACATGTCATCGAAGTCTCCCTGCTCGAAGCGGACATTGGGCCCACCGCCGCCCGTCTGACTCCAGGAGCCGCGCCCTCCCCCGAAGCCCCCAGCGCCCCCTCCGAAGCGACGCTGTGCGTCGTACTGCTGGCGTTTCTCCTCGTCGGAGAGGATCGAGTACGCCTGTTGGATCTCCTTGAACTTCTCTTCGGCGTTTGGGTCGTCGGGGTTGCGGTCCGGATGATGTTCGCGCGCGAGCTTCCGGTACGCGTTCTTGATGTCGTCTTGGCTCGCGTCTTCATCGACGCCGAGAACGTCGTAGAGATCTTTCGTCTGCGGCATGGCGGCGGAACGTTTGAACCTGTGACACAAGTCGGTGGGCGGGCTGACGCCTTCAGGAGGCAGACAGACCCGCTCGTCTTACCCCATAACATAATTTATGCCACAGCGTTCAGCAAGACGAAATGACGGGCTCGACCATGTCATCCCGTCTCCCCCAGAACGTCCTCGTCGCACAACGCAAAGAGATTGTCGCGTGCGTCTCGTGAATGGGCCACGGACGGCGGCTTCGCACGGTCCTCGTCTACAGCGATCCGGACTGGACAGTACTCCGCGTCCGACAGGCCGACGGGGCCTTCCCCCATCCGGTCTAGCGCAAACAGCACGGCGGGGCCACGTAGCGGATCGTGCCGGCGGGGCCCGCCAACCGCGACAGCAGGGAGCGAGGACGCCTGGGCGTGCACTACGCCTCGCACCGCCCGCCGAGCGGCTCTTTCCGCGGCATGAGGGGACGGTCATCGCCGAGTTCGTGGGCTGCCTGCAGGAGCAGTCCATCGAGGGGTTCCGCGAGTCCGCCCGGGACAGCGGCTAGAGGAAGCCAGAAGCTCGACGGCCTACGTCTCCACAGGCGACCAGCGTGCAAATGAGCGTCGACGCCGCGGAACTCTCCTGCTCTTTGGAGGAGTGCTCCCACGAAAAGAT
>NZ_JBDGQQ010000149.1:11244-13910 GCF_042218895.1 Salinibacter sp.
GGCAAGCGGTCGCGTTCCTCCTCATGGTCGGCCCCTCGTGGCAGGGGGCGAACGTACTGAAACGCAGAACGGCCGGAACGACATTGCACCGAATGCCTTCAGGAGCGCCTTCCCGCCCGCCCGGACGCTCCGGGGGCGGAGGGGAGCAGCTCGGAGAAGACCTCCGCGAGCTCGTCCTGTCGGACCGGCTTGTTGAGAAAGGCGTCCATGCCCGCTTCAAGACATCGCTCACGGACCTCCGCCGTCTCGTCGGCGGTGAGGGCCACAATGCAGAGCTGTCCGTCACGGGGCCGTGCCTCGCGGATCCGGCGCGTGGCCTCCAGCCCGTTCATCTCCGGCATCCACACGTCCATCAGCACGACGTCGAAGTGCTGGACCTGCACGGCGTCTAGCGACTCGCGGCCGTTTTCGACGATTCTCACCTCGTGTCCCATCCCGTCTAGCACGTCCCTCGTGATCTCTTGGTTGACGGTGTCGTCCTCGGCCAGGAGGACCCGCCAGGGGCCAGCGTCTGCCTGGTTATTGCGCGCCTCCGGGTCGGGCGGTCCTCTCGTCACGGTTCATGGGGGAACATAGTCGAGGGTCGAGTTCAGCAGTCCTCTGCCGTGGGGGCCCCGAATCGCTGTCCTACACAGGTGCCACGGAAGCGAATGAGGGCTGCTCCTCCGCCGACGAAGCATCCGCCGACGTGAGATGAGTGTATCTCAAGAAGGGATCACGGTTGGGTCGAGAAAGATGTGGCGTCTCTGAGACTGAGAGGGGGAATCTATCGTGCATGTCCCCGGAGGTTCCTTCGGACTTGATCACGCCGGTGCCGGTGGGGCGACCCCCCGATCCCGCCTGCCAGGGATCGATGCGCAGGAAGATCCCGAGACAATCTATCTGAATGTGCCCTGTTCTCCGCAGCGCCGTTGGACGCCAGTGGTCCTGCCGAGGGAACTCGGATCCGGTGGTGGAACGCACAAAAAACCTGCGTCGGGTGCGGAAAGATATCGGATGTCCCTCAGAGGACACGTTTCGGGATCCACTACGCCTCTCAGCCGTCGTTCCGGTGAGGACCGTCGATTCGTGCTGCCATGTCCCGTCGTTCCGAGTCGTCCAGTTCGGCGTAGTAGACAACCCCGAGCCCGTCGACATCGGCCACAGCGTCGGTGTCGGCCTCTGTTGCCGAGAGGCCCAGCACCACACTTCCGTCGCGCAACGTCTGCGTACTGTCTAGCGATACCGCATCGAGGTCGACGATGTAAAACCAGCTGTGTTGGGAGTGCGGCCGGTTGATCGGAGGATCCTCCGCACTGCGGAGGGCAACGTTAAGCCGGAAGCGAGCCGCGACCCGAGAGTGCATGCTTCGGAGTAGAAGAGCGAGAGAGCACGGGGCCTGCGTTGGTCAGGCACTACGGCTGATACGCCGCAAAAGACGTACCACACTGTCAGATGTGTCTCTCCATTCCGTACGGCTGCCGGCGATGAGTCTGCCAGAGCACGGGAGGAGTTCCCTGATCTGAGACACCAGGGCCGGTCCCGTCGGTCCCCAAACTGAAAGCTGAGCCAGAACGTGGTCAGCTTCGCCGGGTCCGCTGTGGCAAATGCAGGAAGTGCCGTCTGGTGGGCCGCCGGCTCTGCCAAAGCGAGCGCCCGCCGCGGGGGGGACGGACAGTTGCCCCACGCTCGGACGGTCTAGAAGCCGGTCTCGAGCCCAGAACGGCCACGGGCAGACGAACGGCCAGGGCCAGGAGTGCATCCTCTAATGAATGCGAGCGAATTGCATCCCGAGCCCTCAGGTCCCCCGATTCCTCTCGTCCGAGCTCCCTGGCCGACCGTGGTTCAGCACATCGGCTTTCTCTCCCCGCCAAGTCAGTTTCAGCGCCTACGGATACAGCGACGTGGTACGAAAATACGTAATGCGAATGCATGGTCACCCCCAGCCGTGGTCGGGGCGATTACACGCCAGGAGACGACTTTTGGGCCCGGGCGCAGGCAGCATCAGTCTCTGACGCCGAGCCATTGTGGGCGCGCTCTCCTAGTCGCAGATGACTTCCTCATCCCAAGCACTGTGCACCCGAGAGGTCGGCCCCGGTCCCTGGTGGACGACCTGCTGGACCTCTCGAAGATCGAGTCCGGGCGTGGGGACGGTGTCTGTGTCGCTGATGTGCCAGAAAGCGACGGAGGCGGGAAATCACGCCAGATCCGCGCCGACATGATTGGCGAATCAGTGCACGTCTCCGTAGAGGACGAGGGCGCAGGCATTCCCTACGCGCACCAGTCGAAGATCTCCGACCCGCTCGTTCAGGTCGATGGCGACCAGGCTCCTGGTGGAACGGGCCTATCTCGTGCTTCGGTGCTGGCAGGGATAAGCCGGTCCCGACTCACAGCAACCCAGGAGCCGCGAGGCCGCGACCGGGCCGGTGTTGGCCGTGTGTGCGAGGTCCAGAATGGCCCCCACAATCACGACGACGCCCCAGCGGGGACGCGGGTTCTCGGTTCCCGCCATTCAGTGCAAACGACTACCCCTGCCAGTAGCTCGGGGTCAGGACCACGAGGAACGTCATCACCTCCAGGCGGCCCGCCACCATCAGCAGGCACATGAAGATCTTCGTCGGGACCGGCAGGGCCTCGAACCCGCCCATCGGCCCCACGGTGCCGAAGCCCGGGCCGATGTTGCCCAG
>NZ_JBDGQQ010000015.1:0-11086 GCF_042218895.1 Salinibacter sp.
CACACCTACCCCTACATCGAGAGCAACAACCCCTCGGCTCAGATTGAGCACGAGGCGACAACGTCGAAGGTGGGCGAGGACCAGATGTTCTACTGCCACCAGCGTGGCCTCGGAGAGGAGGAGGCCCTGAAGTTGATCGTGAACGGCTTCTGCCAGGAGGTCCTGCAGGAGCTGCCGATGGAGTTTGCCGTGGAGGCGAAGGAGCTTCTCGACATTGAGTTGGAGGGCAGCGTCGGCTAGTTACCCGGTGTGGACGGATAGCGGCTCGGAGGAGCGGAGGTGGACGAGATTCTGTCTCTCCTCCGTACCCTCTAACCGTCCACATCTCTCATTTCCGCATGCGCACACACATTTACACACCTACACCGAACATGGCACTTCTAGAGATCGAAAATCTCCACGTTGGCGTCGAAGATGAGGATGACCTTGAAATCCTGAACGGCGTAGACCTCACGCTCGACACGGGCGAACTCCACGCCCTCATGGGCCCGAACGGCTCCGGGAAAAGTACACTCGCAGCGGTGCTCGCAGGCCGCGAGGAATATGAGGTGCTCGAGGGCGAAATCCGCTACGACGGCGAAGATCTTCTCGAACTCGAACCTGAAGAGCGCGCCGAGGAGGGTATCTTTCTGGCCTTCCAGTACCCGGTGGAGCTTCCCGGCGTGAGCATGACGAACTTCTTGAAGGAAGCGGTCAACTCCGTCCGTGAGGCGCGCGGGCAAGAGGAACTCTCCTCCACTGAGTTTCTACAGCAGATGCGCAAGCGGGCTGACATGCTGGGCCTGGACGCCGACCTTACGAAGCGGTCGGTCAACGAGGGCTTTTCCGGTGGCGAGAAGAAGCGCAACGAGATTTTCCAGCTCGCCATGCTGGAGCCTCGTCTCGCCATTCTCGACGAAACGGACTCCGGGCTCGACATCGACGCGCTCCAGAGCGTTGCCGATGGGGTGAACAAGCTTCGCGACGGTGACCGAGGATTTCTGGTTATCACCCACTACGAGCGCATCCTGCAGTACATCGTTCCGGACCGTGTGCACGTCATGATGGACGGTCAGATTGCGCGCTCCGGCGACAAGGATCTTGCCGAGACGCTTGAGGAGCACGGGTACGAGTGGATTCGAGAGGAGGCAATGGCCGCGGCATAAGTCCCGGTTCCAACTCCCTTCCCTCCCCACTCCTCCTTCCACACCGGACTCCCTACCAAACTCATGACTACCGCACTCGACACCGACGTTCGCCCTGAGGACCGGTTCATCTCGGCCTTCAAGGTGAATCATGGCCAGGCCCTCAACGGAACGAACGCCTCAATCGCACAGCAGCGCGAGGACGCCATCGAGCGGTTTGCACAGCTCGGCATCCCAGACAATAATCTGGAGGCCTGGAAGTACACGAACATCTCGAAGATCATCGACCGGCCGTACACCCTCCCCCTCGCTCCGGAGATTCCGTCGGTCGACCCGAGCGACATTGCCCCGTTCACGATCGACGAGATGGACGCGCACCGCGTCGTGCTCGTGAACGGTCGGGTCGACGAGTCGCTCTCCGACATCGACGACCTGCCATCGGGGGTCGTCGTGAGTGGTCTTGCGGAGGCTGGCGCCGAGCATCCCAGCGTCGTGGAGAAGCATTACGGCAAGTACGCCGACTTTGAGAACGAGGCGCTCACCGCCCTCAACACGGCATTTGTGCAGGACGGCGCGTTCGTCTACGTGCCGTCCGGCACCGTCGTGAAGAAGCCGATCTTCTTCCTCCACGTGACGGCCGGTCAGGAGGACCTCTTCCTACAGCCGCGCCACCTGTTTGTGGTGGAGGACGGCGCCATTGCCACGATCGTCGAGGCCCAGCACTCATTGACCGATGCCCACACGTTCACGAACACCGTGAGCGAGTTCTTCGTCGGCGAGCGAGCCAACATGGAGCACTACCTCGTTCAGGATGAGGGATCGTCGGCCTCGCAAGTACACACCCGCGCCGGGCAGCAGAAGGACGACAGCGTATGCTCGACCAACACGATCACCTTCAGCGGTGAGGTCGTCCGCAACAACGCAAACATCGAGGCGGACGGCTCCTTTTGCGAGTCGAACATGTACGGCCTCTGTATCGGAAAGGACGAGATGCACGTGGACAATCACACCCAGATGGACCACGTGCAGCCGGACTGCAACAGCAACGAACTCTACAAGCACGTCCTCAACGACGAGTCGACCGCTGTCTTCAACGGCAAGGTGCTGGTGACTCGCGGCTCACAGCGGATCGACGCCTACCAGCAGAACGACACGATCGTCCTGACGAAGGACGCGCAAATTTACACCAAGCCGGAGCTGGAGATTTACGCCGACGACGTGGTCTGCAGTCACGGCGCCACGACCGGCCAGGTGGACGAGGAGGGCGTCTTTTATCTCCGTTCCCGCGGCCTGTCGGAGCGCCGCGCCCACATTCTCATGCTCCAGGCTTTTTGCGATGAGGTCCTGAGTGAGTACAGGGTCGACCCGCTCCGCGACTACGTCACCGAGAAGATTCGACAGCGCTTCGCTAGCTACTTCTCATAACGCACGGAGGCACAGATGCGTGGATGAATGGAGGCCACAGCACTTGTGCCTCCATGCCTCCATGCTTCCAAGCCTGAACCCCCATGCCTGCGACGACGCATCCCACCCCCGAGACGGCCTCGTTCAACGTTGAGGCGCTCCGCGCAGACTTTCCCGCGTTGGCACAGGACGTATACGAGGACACGCCACTCGCGTACCTCGACAACGCGGCGACCTCGCAGAAGCCGACTCCGGTGATCGAACGGCTGGACCGGTTCTACCGCGATGAGAACAGTAATGTGCACCGCGGCGTGCACCGGCTCAGTCAGGACGCGACGGAGGAGTATGAGGAAGCCCGGAAGTCTCTCGCGCGGTTCCTCAACGCGCCGGATCCCGACCAGATCATCTTCACACGCGGTACGACGGAGGGGCTCAACCTCGTGTCCTCCACGTTTGGGCGCATGGCGGTGGAGGAGGGCGATGAAATCCTCCTCACGGAGATGGAGCACCACTCCAACATTGTCCCCTGGCAGATGCTCGCCGAACAGGTAGGGGCCTCGATCGAGGTGCTGCCCGTCACAGACCGTGGCGAGCTGCGGATGGACCTCCTTCCGGGGATGCTGACCGACGACACGGCGCTGATGGCCATCAGTCACGTCTCCAACACCCTGGGCACCATCAATCCGATGGAGGACATCATCGATGTGGCGCACGCGGAGGATGTGCCAGTCGTCGTGGACGGGGCACAATCCGCCCCACACCTGCCGGTCGATGTGCAGGCGCTCGATGCCGACTTCTTCGTCTTCTCGGGGCACAAGATGTTCGGGCCCACGGGCATCGGCGTGTGTTTCGGCAAGCGCGAGCACTTGGAGGCCATGCCCCCGTATCAGGGCGGCGGCGACATGATCGACCGGGTCTCCTTCGAAGAGACGACCTACGACGACCTGCCCCACAAGTTTGAGGCCGGCACGCCGAACATTGCCGACGCGATTGGGCTTGGCACGGCCGCCGAGTACATTATGGACCTGGACTGGGACGCCGTGCAGGCCCACGAGGAGGCTGTTCTGGAGTACGCAACCGAGCAACTGGAGGCGGTGGAGGGCGTCCGCATCGTCGGAACGGCGCCTGACAAAACGAGCGTCCTCTCCTTCGTCTTCGACGACATTCACCCCTACGACGCCGGAACGGTGCTCGACCGTGAGGGTGTGGCCGTCCGCACGGGGCATCACTGCACACAGCCGCTTCTGGAGCGCTACGGCCTTCCTGGCACCATTCGTGCCTCGTTTGCGGCCTACAACACCCGCGAGGACGTGGACCACCTCATCGACGGTCTCCAGAAAGTGCGCCACATGTTCGGCTGAAACGTGTAGAAGTGTGGACGTGTGTAAGGATGCACGTGCATTTAAACTTCACGTAAGGACCGTCACGCATTCAAACCCCTGTACCTGAAGGTATGCCTGCAACGAATACCGTCTCGGACCGCGCTCAACAGATCGTCGACGAGTTTTCGCTGTTTGACGATTGGATGAGCCGGTACGAGTACCTCATTGAGCTTGGCGACGACATTCCGCTGCTCGACGAGGAGAAGAAGACTGAGGAAAACTACATTCACGGATGTCAGTCGGACGTCTGGATCGAGACCGAGTTCAACGATGAGGATCGGGCACTACGGTTTCGAGGCGACAGCAACGCCAAAATTACGAAGGGACTGGCCGCCCTCATCATCCGAGTGCTCGACGAACAGCCGCCCGACGCAATCGCGGATGCCGACTTCGAGTTTCTCGACGACATTGGCCTCCACGATCATCTGAGCTCCCAGCGCAACAACGGGCTCAAGGCCATGATCGAAGAGGTGCAGGAGCGCGCCCGGGCCACTCGTAATTGACGCCAGCTTCGTCTTCCGTGAAAGGCGGTCCTGTGCACACGTTTTGTCTTTTGAGCCGTATTGCGTAGTGCGTATTGCGTGGTGCGGTCGGACCTACGAAATACGCAACGCGAGATGCGCGCGGCACAACGATCTGCACTCCCCGCTACGGAGACACGAAATTTACGGCAGACCAACCTACAATTCCCAACACAGCCATGACTCCTTCAGGAGGCGCCATGCCCGGCGGAATGGGCGGAATGGGCGGCATGCCCGGGGGCGGAGGCGGAGCCGCCGACATCCCCGACGACAAAGAACAGTCGGACATTGAGCTTCCGGAAACGATTCCGGATCACGTGCAGGACACACCGGACGACGATCTGTACGAACGGGTCGTCGAGTCGCTGCGCGAAATTTACGACCCGGAGATTCCCGTCAACATCTATGACCTCGGGCTGATCTACCATTTGGAGATCAGCGACGACGGACACGCAGACGTGCTCATGACCCTTACGGCCCCGAATTGTCCCGCGGCGGGCGTGCTGCCAGGGCAGGCCGAGGACGCCGTGCGGGAGACGGAAGGCGTGGAGAGCGTCAACCTGGAGATGACGTTCGAGCCGCCGTTCTCCCCGCAGATGATGTCCGAAGAGGCTCGCCTTGAACTCGGCTTCATGTAAGCAATTTCGAATGTCGAATGGCGAGTTTCGAATTTGTCGTTCGACACGCGATCATTCGACATTCGCAATTCGAAATTCCACAATGAGACACGCACGCACCATAGCGATGGCCACCACGCTCCTCGCCGATGGGCGGGCAGAGGACGTGGCGGACATGGTGGAGCCGTTACTCGACTCGGTGACGGCGCCGGCCGCCAACACGGGGCAGATTCTGCTCCGTGGATTGATGGCCCGTGTCGAGGTGATGCACCGCGATCATCTCGATCCCGCCCTTGAACTGCTGCCGCCCGTGGAGGAGGTGGCCGACTCGTGCACCTGCGTGCGGGCCGAGGTGGCTCTCTGGCGCGGCTGGGTCAATGCTCGCCGTTCCGAGACGATCGATGAGGCATCCTGGGCCCTTCACCTGCTGAAGGGGAGCCAGGAGCTCTTCGCTTCCATCTGTGACCCGGTGGGGCGATGCTGGGCCCTCCTCGGACGAGCACGCGCCTACTACGCCCTTGAGGAATACGGGCTCATGCGCCGCGTGCTCGACGACGCGGCGGAGCTTCTCGATCGTCTTCAGGATACTCAGGCCAGGCGGTGGCTTCACGAACTCCGCATCCCGGCCCTCCGGATTGCTGGGCAGTACGAGCGGGCGGAAGAGCACGTGCAGGCCCTCCGTTCGATTGCTGAAGACTGGACCGGTCGCCGGGTGCGCGGGCATGCTGCGGCTCACACCGCCCTCCTCCGGCACGATCGTGGAGCGGCTCCCTCCAGTATCCTCGACGCCGCCGAGGCGGCCACATCTTTGCTCCGGCCGGAAGACCGCGCCGCCACCGACCTATTCCTCCGAGTTCTACGGGCGCGCGCCGGAGCGCTCGGTCGGCAGAAGGACCGGCCGGAGGCCTTCGATGTCCTCGATGACGCCGAGGCCTTCCTGCCGGACAACTCGTCAGTGAACACACCCCTCCAGGTGCTCCGGGCCCGGGTGGCTCTGTGTCGCGGAGACCACAGTCGGGCGCTAGCAGTGCTCGACGACAGCTTCGAACACGCCCTCCCCCGCCAGCCGGACCTTCAGCGGTCCAGCATCGCCCTGCTGTATGGGAAGATTTTCTTCGAACAGGACCACGTCGACGACGCCGAATCGTGGCTGCGACGGGCCCGTCGCGTTGCCCAGGAGACGGGCCACCACGTCAACCATCAGCGTGCGCGGAAGGCCCTCGCGGGCGACTCCGAAGACCGTTCCGTTCCCGCCCTTTCTAGCGGACCTCCCTCCAACGGAAGAGCCCCGCCCCCGGACCGCTCATCCTCTTCCCAACAGGCACAGGTGGCCCTGTCCCGGTCGACAGTCGACCCTACTGCCGTTGTCGACGGATTTGTGGCGGAGAGCCGCGAGATGCAGGCAGTGGCCGACACGATCCGGCAGATTCAGCCGAGCCACAGCCCTGCGCTCGTGACGGGCGAGAGCGGGGCCGGCAAGCGTCTCGTGGCCCGGGCCGTTCATGCGACGAGCGAGCGGGTCGATGGACCGATGGAGGTGATCTCCTGCGACCCAACCCAGACCGAAGAGCCCCTCGAGGCCCGACTGTTTGGGATCGTCGAGGGTGACGGCACGCGGCGGCCCGGCGCCGTACACGCTGCCGACGGGGGAACTCTTGTCATCGAAGACGTGGAGGCCCTGCCACGTCCGCTTCAATCGTCGCTTCTCCACCTGCTCGATGCGGGGGAAGTGACGCCCGCGGGAAGCACCGCTCCCGAGCCCGTGGACGTCCGCATCGTGGCCACAACGACGGCCGATCTCGACGCCCGCGTCCAGGAGAACCGCTTCCGGCGCGCCCTCCGGGACCGCCTGCGTGTGATTTCACTTCACGTGCCGCCCCTCCGCGAGCGCCGCGCCGACATTTCCCTTCTCGTCCGCCACTTTTTGGACGCGCTCAGCCCGGCCGATTCGGCCCTGGTCTCGATCACGCAGCCGGCGATGGAGGCCCTGCTTCGCTACAACTGGCCCGGCAACGTGCGCCAGCTCCGCAACGAGATCGAGCGTGCGCTGGTGCACGTTCAGAGCGAGCCGGCCCCCACCATCGACACTGATATTCTTCTCGACACCATCGTCGAGGAGGCGAAGTACTCCGAATCCTCCCGGACCACCGAGGAGAACCTGGACGCCATTCTGCAGCCCGACCAGACCCTCAACGACGTGCTGTCCCGCACGGAAAAGTCGGTGATCGAGCGCGTGCTACGGGCCTGTGACGGGCAGGTGACGGCCTCGGCCGATGTGCTCGGCCTAACCCGACAGGGACTGTACAAAAAAATGAAGCGCCTCGACATTGACGCCTCGGCGTTCCAGTCCTCACCGGAGCCTGCGCCGGCCTCCTCCTGAATGCACGGACACTCCCTGTTGCAATCCATCCCGACGTTCCATGGACACAGACGTTTCCCCCTCCGTTCCGGGCGACGACGTCTCGCTCGACGTGCGACTGGACCATGCCTCGATCATGACGACCGACCTCGATGAGGCCATCTCCTTCTACGTGGATCTGATCGGGCTCTCGCTCCGAACCGTGGAGGATGATCCGGTGCGGAATGGCCGAAAGCGAGCGATGCTCACTGATGATCGGGACCGGGAGGTCGTTGAACTGATCGAGATGTCGGAAATGAAGCATCCGTCTGTGCCGGGTCGGGGAGGCATCCATCACCTCGGATTTTCGTTTTCGTCACGGGAGTGGCACTCCCTGCGCTCGCGCCTCGACGCGGCCGATCACGCCTACGAAGAAACGAAGGGACGTCTCTTTGTACGGGACGCAGACGGGCTCGTCCTTGAGATTGAGAAAGAATAGTGCCCTTCCTCGCAGGCCCTGGCCTGCCTTAGGACGGCGGATTGGCACTCTGTTCCGGAGAACGGCCTCCCGACGATTTTGCCTGACGCTTCTTGATGACCTTCAGGGCCCGGGTGGCCTGCTGATAGAATGGCGACTCCTTGTCGGCGTACTGCTTCGCCTTCCTGAACTGCTGCTTGGCCTGTTTGACCCGGTTGATTTGAAGGAGCGCGAGGCCCTTCTGGAACCGGGCGGGCACAAAGGTCGAGTCGTCGTCGAGCACCGCATTAATGGCTTTAATGCCCCGCATCGGGTTGTTCGTAAGGAGGTACGCTTCTCCCATCCGAGTCCGGGCATCGAGATCATCGGGACGCTCCTCGGTAACGGCCTTGTACGCCTGAGCGGCGTGCCGGGCGACCTGAGAGATTTGCTTCCGCTGTCCTCGGTTCTGAAGCTTCTGCATCCAGCGGTACAGGAGGTCTGCGGTGCGACGGCGTGCCTCTACGGTTCCCGTTGTCTCCGCGATTTTCTTCTGCACTAGGGCCGCCCGACCGGGTTGCCCCGCGCCGATGAGGAGGTTCGTCAGTTTGGTCCGCAGTCGTTGTATTTCCTGCCCCGATGCCTGATCGATTCGGGTCCGGAGAGAGTCGATGCGACCGGCCATCGCGCCGCTGGGCGGGCTCGCCGTCTGGTCGACCAGCGTCCGGAGGTCGGTGACCTGTCCCTCCGTCCCCCTCGTTGACCGGGGTCGACCAGAAGACTCGCCCGAGGACGCGGCGCCCCCTCCACTCGGCGTTGCCTGCGCGGAGGGCGTGTCCGAGGACGACTCACCGCCGCCCCACTCGTACTGGGCGCTCCACTGTGTCGCGAAGAACAGAACCAGTACCAGGGCGAGTGCCCCTCCCACAACCAGTGCAATTTGCCGACCCATCGCAGCCTGCTCGTCGGGTTCCGCGGCCGGTTCGGCGTCTGTCGTCGTGTCCTCCTCCGTCCCCTGCGGAAGGTCGGCCGTTACTGGACGCGTGCCTGCGGGGGAGGCGTCCGAGAGATCCTGCAGCTCGGCCCCGCACTGACTGCAGTAACGGGCACCGGGCGGGTTTTCCCATCCACACTGATTGCAGAATACGCTCGGGCCCTCCTCCGGCTCCGGTTCCGAGTCCTGAGACTCGGAGTTTGCGTCGCCCCCTCCCTCTTCGGCACCGTCGTCCGAGGAATCCGCGTCCTCGGGTGCAGGGGAGACAGCGGTTCCACAAAGGTCGCACTGGTCAGAGTCCGCAGGGACGTGTGCGCCACAGGAGGGACAGGTACGAGGAGAATCGGGCATCACGCGGGAGAGAGATAGCCGGCAAGAACAACGAAGAGGAAACCGCTAGGACGAGTTCGATTCCGTATCCGACGATTCCGTATCCGATTTGTGGGAGGCGTCCACAGCCTCGCGCAGCTTTTCGGAGGGCCGGAAGGTCGGCTTGTACCGTTCCTCAATCTCGACGGGCTCGTTGGTCTGGGGATTCCGCCCTGTCCGTGGGGCTCGATGCTGAACCTCGAAGACCCCGAATCCACGAAGCTCGATGCGCTCTCCGTCCTTCATGGCCCGCCGAACGACGGTCATGAAGCCCTCGACGACGGCGCGGGTCTCGATTTTGGTGAGACCCGTCCCATCGGCGATCTGGTCAATGAGGTCGGCCTTGGTCATCGCAGAGAAGAAAGGTGTTGAAAAAGACGGCGGAAGCCTTCGTGTCGCCGAACGCCGCGGTCCGATTCGTGATTCGGAAGGGACCGAGAATCCTCGCCTTTTTGCGGATCGGGCGAGAAACATTCAGCGCGTTGTGCAGAACGATAGACTCGGTAGCAGAGGTCCTTCCTGCTTGCTTTCTCCCACCTGTTCCCCCATTCGATGGTCGCTCGCCTTGCCTCCTTCGTCGCCGCTGTTCTTCTGTGCGTCCCGGTCGCCCTCGGACAGTCGCCGAGCCAGTGGCAGCAACACGTGGATTACGAGATGGACATTCGTCTGAACACCGAGACGCATCGCGTGGACGGGCATCAGCGGCTCACCTACACCAACAACTCCCCGGACACGCTTCGCACGGTCTACTACCACCTCTACTTCAATGCCTTCCAGCCTGAGTCCATGTTCGCGGAGCGAAACCGGCAGCTTCCCGACCCGGATGGGCGCACCGTGCCACGCATCTTCAATCTGGCGCCCGACGAACAAGGATGGTACAAGATCCAGTCGCTGACCCAGGACGGGGAGGCGGTCTCCTACGAGGTACACGACACCGTGATGCGGGTGGACCTCGCCGATCCCATTGTGCCGGGCGAGTCCACCACGTTCGTCATGAACTACCGCTCGCAGGTGCCCCTGCAGACGCGGCGCAGCGGGCGCAACAGCCGGGGCGACAGCATCGACTACACGATGACACAGTGGTACCCCAAGATGGCGGAATACGACGAGCGGGGCTGGCACGCCAATTTCTACGTCAACCGCGAGTACTACGCGCCCTACGGTGAGTTTGACGTCGAGATTACCCTTCCCACCGAGTACACGATTGGCGCCACGGGCGTCCTGCAGAACCCCGAGGAGATCGGCCACGGCTACGACATTGAGGGCGACGGCACCTGGCGGCCGTCGGACGGCCTGCCGGATACCGACTCGCTCACCTGGCACTTCACCGCGGAGAACGTACACAACTTCGCGTGGTCGGCCGATCCGGACTACGTCCACGACAAGGTGACGGCGGACGGCACCACGCATCACATCCTCTACAAGCCGAACGTGGCCAAGCAGTGGCGCCCGCTTAAAAAGGACATGCCAGAACTGACCCGGTTTTTCAGCCAGGAATACGGTGACTACGCGTACCCACAGATGACCGTGGCGCAGGGGGGCGACGGCGGCATGGAGTACCCCATGTTTACGGTCGTCAGCAGCTACGATGGGCCGGCCTTCGAGGAAAAGAGCAGCTACCGCTCTGTCCTGGGTACCACGGTGCACGAGTTCGCACACATGTGGTATTACTCCGCCCTCGGCAGCAACGAGGCCGACTACGCGTGGATGGACGAGGGCTTTACCACCTACGCCACGGAGGAGGGCATGGCCCACCTCATGGACCGCCCCGCCGATCACACCGGCGACCGGCGGGCCGTGGTGCTCATGCACAAGCTGGGCCTGGCCGAGCCCTTCAGCACCCCCGCTGACTGGTTCAAAACCAACTTCGCCTACGGCAT
>NZ_JBDGQQ010000150.1:0-22903 GCF_042218895.1 Salinibacter sp.
GGAGACCGTGAAGGACACGCTTGCCACGTTCCCCGAGCACGCCGGGGCCACGGGGCTCCACATGGTGGCGGACCCGACGGGCCAGGTGTGGGGAGCCTTTGAAAGCGGCGGTCTGCTGCGTATCGATCCGGAAACAGACGCGCCTCATCTCCTCCTGGAAGACGAGTCTGTCCGGAACGTCCGGGCCGCCGGCGACAGCCTCGTCCTGGCCTCGACCCAGAACGGCGTGTATCTGGTGAGTGCGGCCACCGGAGCCGTCCGCCGCCACCTCACGCAGGCCGACGGGCTCCTGTCCAACACGGCGACCGGAGCCTTCTTGACGGCCGATACCCTGTACGTGAGCCATCCAAATGGCCTCACCCTGCTTCCGGAAGGGCAGATCTCTTGGGGGTTCTCTTCGCCGCCGTCGCTTCTGACCGAGATGGAGGTCAATCTTAACGACCAGGCCCTGGCTGGCGACTCGGCGCTGGCCGCCTCCGAGCGTACGGTCGGGTTTTCCTTCACGGCCCCCGAACTTCGCTACCCGGATCGGGTGCGCTACGAGATACGCCTCGTCCCCCACGACACCGGATGGCAGACCACCCAGCGCGACTTTGCACGCTACACAGACCTGGAGCCCGGCACCTACCGATTCGAGGTGCGCGCCCGGCTGGGCGAAGCGCCGCCAGGGCCGGCGGCGACGTATTCCTTCACGATTCCACCGTTCTTCTACGAGACGTGGTGGTTTCAGCTTTTGGTCGGCCTTGGGCTGATTGGCCTCGGCGTCGGGGCCTGGCGCTGGCGCACCTACCGGCTCCGCCGGCGGCAGGAGGAGCTGGAGACGGCCGTCCAATCCCGCACCGAGGAGCTGGCCGCGGAGAAGCAAAAGACCGAGGCCCAGGCCGAGCGCCTCGCCGAGCTCGACGAGGCGAAGAACCGCTTCTTTGCCCACATCAGCCACGAATTCCGGACGCCCCTGTCGCTGATTCTGACCCCCCTGGAGGAGGCGCTTCGCGACGCAACGACGGAGACGATCGCCTTCGGCACCGAGCAGGTGAAGCGCATGGTTCGGAACGCAGAGCGTCTCCAGCGCCTCATCGAGCAGCTGCTGGACCTGGCCACGCTGGAGGCCGGTCGGATGGAGCTCGACCGTCAGCCCGGCGACCTGGGCCGGGTGATACGCCGGACGGCGAAGGCCTTCACGTCGATGGCCGAGCGGGAAGGAATCGATCTTCGGGTGCGCGCCGTCGGGGACCGGCTTCAGGCCCGCTTCGATCCGGAGAAGGTCGAATCGATTGTCAACAATCTGCTGTCAAACGCGCTCAAGTTCACCCCGAGCGGCGGGCGGGTCACCGTCTGGATCGGCGAGCGGACGACGCCCCGCGCTGCCGGGGGTAGTGCGGCCCGCGAGGCGATCCTGAAGGTGTCCGACACCGGGCCGGGCATGGACGCCGAGACGCAGGATCGCATTTTTGAGCGGTTCGAACACGTCGATGGCTCCGACACCCGCGAGCACGAGGGCGCGGGGCTGGGCCTGGCCCTCACCAAAGAGCTCGTGGAGCTGCACGGGGGCACCATTGAGGTCGAGAGCAGCCCGGGGGAGGGGACGACCTTTACGGTGGGTCTGCCCCTCGTGCCAGCGGCAGAGGCAGCGAGATGCGAGGGAGCGAGGGGCGATGGAGCCTGGAAGCGGGGAGACATGGAGGCGAGAGGCGACGGGCACGGCGACGAGTTGCCCGCTGAACCGAGGACGACGCCGAACGACTCGCCGGAGAGGCGCGATGGAGAAGCCTCCGGCGACGGGGAGGCACCGGGCGAGGAGGCACCAGGCGAGGAGGTGGGGGAAGAGACGGCCACGGTTCTGGTGGTGGAGGACAACGCCGAGATGCGCGCCTACCTGCGGGAGCAGCTGTCGGCCCACTGGCACGTCCGAGAGGCGTCAGATGGAAACGAGGGCTGGCAGGCCGTGCAGGAGGACGCCCCAGACCTCGTCCTCAGCGACGTGATGATGCCGGAGGTCGATGGCTTCGAGCTCTGCGAAAAGATCAAGGGCGACCCCGCCCTGCGGGACACGCCGGTGCTCCTCCTGACCGCTCGCGCCGAGACGGAGGGCGCGATCGAGGGGCTCGACTGCGGGGCCGACGACTACCTGTCGAAGCCGTTCGACGTGACCGAGCTGCGGCAGCGGATCGAAAACCACCTGGCGGCCCGCGAGCACCTGCGCGACCAGTACCGGCAGGAAGTGCGTCTGGAGTCGATGGAGAGGGTCGTGGAGGAGGAGCACGTCTCATTTCTGGAAACCGTGACCGAAACGGTGGAGGCCCACCTGGGGGATCCCGAGTTTTCGGTCGACCGCCTGGCGGAGGCCGTGGCACTGAGCCGTCGGCAACTGACGCGCCGGATGAAGGAGGCGATCGGTCAGACCCCGGCCGCCTTCATTCGGGCGCGCCGCATCGACCAGGCCAAGCAGCTGCTCGCCGGCGAGGCCGAGACTGTGGCCGAGGTGGCCTACGCCGTCGGCTTCCGGTCCCCGTCCGCGTTCTCCAAGGCCTTCCGGAAGCACGTGGGGCATCCCCCCTCCGAGCATACTGGGTAGAGAGCGCGGGGGCATGAGGGCGCGGGAGCATGGGGGCGTGGGAGCATGGGGGCGTAGAGAGGAGAGTCGAGGAAGGATCGAGGGTCGAGAGTCGAGGGTGAGAGACGTATGTCAGGACCGTCCGCGTGCTAATTCTTCCTCTGTCCCACGCGCCCTCTCGCTCAGTCCCACTTCGTTTGTAGTTTTTTGAGATAAATCGCAGGACGCTCCGATGTCTCCGTCAGAGCCTGGGGCGGCTGCCAAGCCGTGGAATCGGTCCCTCCGGCCTTGAAGAAAATGCCGCCCGGACGACGGCAGAGGCGGAGCGCTCGGAAATTCTTCACTGCCTGAGTGAGCGGAGCGAACGAGTTTGAAGAATTTCAGCGCATCCCGACAGCTGTCGGGAGACAGGCATTTTGTTCACAGCCGTGATCTTTTTGGTTCGTTTTTCGATCTAGCGAAAAATGAACGCCAGATTACAGAAGCAGGTAGCTCCCTCCCAGAATGAGCACCTGCTTTCGATAGACAGCGGATGACGTACTGCGGTTAAACTCGTAAAGTCACATTCCGGCACGACGGAGCAGAATAGCAACCCTCTCCGTTCCCGCCGAACAGGAGCGGAACCGAGAGGCGCCCTGTCCGACCGCGTCCGACACATCTCGGTTCGGATGCGACATGTCGCCTGAGAACATAAGATTGTCCCACATCCACGGACGCGGGTTCCGTTCTTGACCTGTGCGTGACCGGGCGCCGACCCGCTGAGTGGGGCCGTCGCCGGGAAAACGCGCGACGCTCGGCGTCCTACCCCGATCCCCGCAGGTCCGTCATGTCGACCACGGCCGTCGTGCTTATCGTCGTGGAAGACCGCAGTCGCCGCGAGGCGCTGCGGGAGACACTGGAGGGCCCCCTCCGGGTCCTGGAGGCGGCCCATCTCGACGAGGTCCGGTCTGCGGTGGAGGGGGCTCTTTCCCCTCCGGACTTGATTCTAAGCGACCTGCGGTCGGCGAAGGGAGAAGGCCTTACGCTCTATCGCCGACTGCGGGCCGATCCGCACGTGGACGCGGCGCCGGTGCTGCTGGTGCCGCCAGCCGGCACAGAGGAGAAGATCGAAGCGAATGGCGACACGGAGCCGGTTCTTCCAGAATCGGTGGCGGGGCAGGATCTGCGCCGCCTGGTGGGGCATCACCTCGCGGCGGAGGGCCTCTCGCCCGGCCCGCCCCTGGTGCCGGACGCGCCGCTGCCGGAGGCCGTCGAGGCGGTGGTGGCGGCGCGGCTGGGCGACCCGGCGTTTACGGCACAGGAGCTGGCCGAGGCGGTCGGCCTGAGCCGGCGGCAACTCACGCGGCGGATGAAGGACACGATGGGGACGACGCCCGCTGCGTTCATCCGGAGGCGGCGGCTCAAGCGCGCCGAGGAGCTGTTGGCCACCGGAGCGGAGACGGTCAAACAGGTCGCCGCGGCGGTCGGGTTTGCCTCCCCCTCGGCCTTCGCGAAGGCGTTTCGGGACCACGCCGGCGCCCCGCCCTCCGTCTACGCCGAGCGGCACGGGGAGTAGCGGAGGCTTCCGTCTGTTCGTTTCCGACAGATCTCGGTTCGCATGCGACATGTCGCATCAGAACATAGAATTGTCCCACATTCGCGGACGGTGTGCCATTGGTTGGTCGGTGCACGTTCGGCAACGCAAGACGGATGGAGGAGGGCTTCCCCCAAACGAGGATCCGTCCCGAGGGGACGGGTCGGGGGGCACCGAACGCGGTGTTCGGAGACCCATCGTCGGAGAAGCCCGACGCGGTCTGTTTGCTTAGCGCCCGCACGTTGCGGGACGATTGCCCTGAATTCTCACATCCTGAATTCTCACGTGCACTCACCACAAGACCTCATCACAAGATCGACGACACGCCATGTTCTTGAGACCTAGAAAGCACCCGTTTGCCCTCTTCGGCACGTTGATTGCCATCGCCGTCCTGCTTGCAGGATGCGGCTCGACCCTGGAGACCGCCAACGTCAAGAAGGCCGACCAGGTGGCCGTGCCCATCATCACCGTGGACCAGCACATCGACCTCTCGGCCCTGCAGGAAGAGGGGACGCTGGCGTCGGGGGCCGGCGCCGGCACCCTGGCCCAGCGCCTCCTACAGAACGAGAAGTTCGACCTCTCCCCGATGGTCGACCTGCTCGACAGCAAAACGTACGGCCCGTACGCCAAGCGCCTCCCCGTCACCGTGATGAAGGAGAAAAACGTCATCCAGACGAAGCGCTACCGGAACTTCCAGCTCCTAGACAAGGCGTCCCGCGACGAGCGGCTGCAAAATCTGAATCGCCTTCTGGTACCGGAGGGGTACAAAAAGTACAATCTGGGCCAGGACGCCCCGTTGGCGGACCGGCAGCAGAAGATGTTCGGGGCCGTGCCGCAGGAGGCCGACGCCCTTCTGTTCGTGTCGGCCGATTATGCGATGATCGAGGACAATCCCTTCTGGTACTGGTTCCTTCCGATCAGTCCGGACCGGGCCTACATCGAGGCCACCGTCCGGATGGAGATGGTCGACCGGAATGGAAACACGATTCTGGAGATCAGCCGGACGGAGCGCTCCAACAACCACGTCAATACGGTGGGGGGCGTGACCATGGAGCCCAGCAAGATTCAGCCCCTCTGCGAGGAGGCGACGAAACAGGCCGTGGCGGCCATTGACAAGGTCACCAAAGAGAAATTGGCCGGCTCGTGAGGAGGACGAGACGTCCGGCCTTCAAGATCACGGAGCTCGGTCGGTTCAATTCCGACATGTCCCGGTCCGCATGCGACATGTCGCATACGGCCACAGAATTGTCCCACATTCGCAGACGGCAGCCCATTGATTGGTCGGTGCACTATCGGCGGCCCGGCCGGCGAGCGACCGCGGCCCGACCCTGCGGGGCCGGGGCCCGCCGTTTCATTTCCGTAGTCAGTTCACCAAGTACACCATTTCTGTCATGCTTATGCGCACATCTGCCGCGCACGCCGCGCGGCTGGTCATCGCCGCTCTTATCGTTGGACTCCTTTCCGTTGGCCTTACCGCCTGCGACTCCGGTGGAGGCGGCGGCAACCCGCTAAACGGGGACCTGTCCGTTCGGATCGAGGGGCCGTCCGGGCTTGGAATCGGCTACAGCCAGTCCCTCTTCGAGGACACAGGGGTCAGCGTCGACGGGACCAACATCACCCTGCCGGACGACGGCGTGTGGACGAAGGACCTTTCGAAGGAGGATCTTGAGGGGGAACTGGTCGGGGTTCGGATCGAAGCGACCACGTCGTCGGAGGAGGGGATCACCCTGCAGCTGCTCAGTGACGGGGAGGCGTTCCAGAAAGATACGGAGCCGGAGCAGCAGGGCGGCGGCAACCTCTACGTCGTCGAAGCGGGCAATACGGAGACCCCTTTCTAATCTCGGAGGACGCGTATTCCCTCCACAGACACAGGGCGCGGTGCCCCATCCGAGGGGCGGTGATGGGACGGCTTGGGCACGCTTCGGGGGCGGCTCTGGGGGGATCTGTCGCTTCAGGACACGAAATTGTCCCACATTCGCGGATGCGGGTCCATTGATTGATCGGTGCATACTCGATGGTCTGGGGACCGGGCCCAGTCCGTTATCGAGCGACAGGACTTGGACTTCTCGTCCACCAACTAAATGCCAGGCAGGGCGGTGAGACGGGCCGGAGGCGGCCTCTCTCGTCGCCTGCCACCGGAGAGATGAACGTGCACCTTTTCGTTCCGGCGTGTTCCCCCGAACGACGAACTGTCGCGCATATCCGATCGCTTGGCAGCACGAGGCGAAACCGAGGGAGAAAGGCGGGCCGACTCGCGCCCATCGTATGACCTTTCAAATCTAATGTCTCTGCCAGACACGGCCGGATTCGGCCAACCCCCGTTCGCGCCTCGTCGTCCAGCATGCCTGGCCAACGCTCACGATTCTTCTCGATCCCAATCCGTCAATCTGTCATGTTTGAACGCACCCCAATGCCGTGTTCCTTTCGGCAGGTCTTCGCTACCCCTCTCGCAGCGCACTCGGAAGAGAGGAGGGGAGTTGAAGCGATATGTCTGCTCGCTGTAAGCCTTCTGGCCCTGTTCACGCTCGGGTCCCAAAGCGCTCGCGCTCAAATCCCCCAACAGGTGATCGCCGCTACCGAGACTGACGGAGCCACGTCCGTCTCTACAGCAGACCTTGACGGGGACGGGGACAAAGATGCTCTCTCTGCTTCCAAGGACAATAAGATCGCCTGGTACGAGAACCGCATGGGAGAAAGTGAGGCTGGTCCCGATGGTTTTGGAAGCCAACAGGTGATTACCACGAATGCGACCGAAGCCTGGTCGGTTCAGGCAGCAGACCTAGACGGGGATGGGGACCGAGACGTTCTCTCTGCCTCGCTTCAAGATGATAAAATCGCCTGGTACGAGAACCAGATCGGGGAAAGCGGGGCCGACAGCGATGGGTTTGGACCTCAACAGGTTATAACCACCAATGCGGACGGAGCCCGTTCGGTTTATGCAACAGACATCGACGGGGATGGGGACAAGGATGTCCTCTCCGTCTCTCAGAATGACGACAAGGTCGCGTGGTACGAGAACCAGGTGGGGGGAAGCGGGGCCGACGACGATGGGTTCAGCGACCAGCTGGTAATAACTACTGACGCAGATTTGGCCTTCTCGGCCCATGCTGCGGATCTGGATGGGGACGGGGACAAAGACGTTCTCTCCGCTTCTCAGAGAGATGATAAGATCGCGTGGTACGAGAACCAGATAGGGGAAAGCGGGGCCGACAGCGATGGGTTTGGACCTCAACAGGTTATAACCACCAATACAAACGGAGCCCGTTCAGTCTATGCATCGGACCTTGATGGGGATGGGGACAAAGATGTTCTCTCTGTTTTTAGTTTCGGCGACACGATCGCTTGGCACGAGAACCAAATTGGAGAAAGTGAGTCCGACAGCGACGGATTTGGGCCTCAAAAAGTTATAACCACGAGCGCAACGGCTGCCAATGCGGTCACTGCTTCAGATATCGATGGGGATGGGGACAAAGACGCATTGTCCGGCTCAAACAATCTTAGCTGGTACGAGAACCAGATAGGGGAAAGCGGGGCCGACAGCGATGGCTTTGGGAGTCAGCAGGTGATTACAACCAATGCGTCAGCTCAATCGGTTTCCACAACGGACCTAAACGGTGATAACGCCCCCGATGCTCTTTTTGCCTCCCTCAGTGGCGACAAGATCGCATGGTACGAAAATCAGATCGGTGAGAATGAGAGTGACAGCGATGGGTTCGGCGACCAGCATGAGATTACCACCAGCGTTACGGCTGCCCAGTCGGTTCATGCTGCAGACATAGATGGGGATGAGGACAAAGACGTTCTCTCCGCCTCTGCCGACGATAACAAGATCGCCTGGTACGAGAACCAAGTCGAGGAGAGTGGAGCCGACAGCGATGGCTTTGGACGTCAGCAGGTGATCAGCACAAGCGCAGGGGGAGCCTCATCGGTCTACGCGGCAGATCTGGATGGGGACGGTGATAAGGACATCCTTTCTGCTTCCGGTGCTGACGATAAGATCGCCTGGTACGAGAACCAGGTGGGACAGAGCGGAGCCGACAGCGACGGCTTTGGACGTCAGCAGGTGATCAGCACGAGCGCAGGGGGAGCCTCATCAGTCTACGCGGCAGATCTGGATGGGGACTCTGATCCAGATGTCCTCTCTGCCTCTCAGGATGACGACAAAATCGCGTGGTACGAAAATCAAATAGGAGAGAGCGGAGCCACCGACAGCTTTGGAGCTCAGCAGGTGATCATCATCGGTGTGCTGGGGGCCCAGTCGGTCTTTGCGGCAGACCTTGATGGAGACTCTGATCCAGATGTTCTTTCCGCCTCCGAAGATGACGACGAGGTCGCGTGGTACGAGAACCAGATCGGGGAAAGCGGGGCCGACGACGATGGGTTCGGCGACCAGAAAGTGCTCCCTGCCAGCGTGAGCAGACCTAAGTCCGTTTTTGCCGCGGACCTTGACGGGGACGGTGACAAGGACGCCCTTTCTGTTTCCAGTTCAATTTACGAGGATGATAAAGTTGTCTGGAACGAGAATAAAATCGGAGAGAACGGAGGAGGCGACGACGGCTTCGGTGGGCCCCAGACCATCAGTACCAACGCTGTAGAGGCGCAGTCGGTCTATGCGACGGACCTGAACGGAGACGAATCTCAGGATATCCTTTCTGCCTCTTCTGATGACGACAAGATCGCCTGGTACGAGAACCAGGTGGGAGAGAGCGGAGCCGACAGCGACGGCTTTGGGAGTCAACAGGTGATCAGCACGAGCGCAGGGGGAGCCTCATCAGTCTACGCGGCAGATCTGGATGGGGACTCTGAACCAGATGTCATCTCCGCCTCCGCCGACGATAACAAAATCACCTGGTACGAAAATACCGAAGGTGTCCTTCCCGTCGAGATGGCCGGATTCGATGCGCGAGCCGAAGGCGAGAAGGTGCGGATGAGCTGGCAGACCGCCTCGGAGACCGGCAACGCCCGGTTCGAGGTGCAACGGCGCGCCGGTGAACGGGCGAATGGGGGAGAGGGCGCATGGACGACGGTCGGCTCCGTGGAGGGTGCCGGCACCACCTCTGAGGCCCAATCCTACCGGTTCACCGACGCGGACCTGCCCTACGCGGCCGACCGGCTTGAGTATCGCCTCCGGCAGGTCGACACGGACGGAAGCGCGCACCTCTCAAAGACGGTCACCGTCGAGCGGGGCGTGACGGAGGTGGAACTCCTCGGCACGTTCCCGAACCCGGTCCAGAGCCGGGCGACGCTGCGCTATGCTCTCCCGGAGAAGCAGGAGGTCACGATCCGTCTCTACGACGTGCTCGGGCGGCGGGTGCGGACCCTCGTGCAGACGGAGACAGAGGGCCGCCACGAGCGGGCGTTCGACACGTCGGATCTGTCGAGCGGCGTCTACTTCCTGCGGCTGCAGGTCGGTGGACAGACGCGCACTCAGAAGCTGACGGTGGTGCGGTAGCGGAGGTCGGGGGGCTGCCCGGCTGTCTTCTCGGGGGCATTTCCGAGGACAGTCGGGTGGCCCCTCGATCAACGCGGGTTGGCCGTTCGCCACCAAGGTCACGTCCTACAGGCTTCGGTTCGCGCGGGACATGTCGCATACGACCAAAGAACTGTCCCACATTCGCAATTTCGAGTCGGTACGATGAAGGTAGGGGAGAAGACGAGGCATATTGTGGTCGAAGCTTGACTCTTCTAATTACAGGCAGGTTCGGCCCGACGCCATACGCGCCTCGTCGTCCAGCACGCCCCGTCCACGCTCACAATTTTTCTCGATCCCAATCCGTCGATCCGCCATGTTTGAACGCAACCCTTCGCCGTCCTCCTTTCGACAGCTCTTCGCCAATCTTCCCGCGGTGCACACGGAAGAAAGGTGGTTCCCCAAAACGACAGGTTTTCTCGTGGTGAGCCTTCTGGCACTGGTGGCGCTGGGTCTCCTGGGGGTTCAGAACGCGCAAGCCCAGATACCGCAAAAAGTCATTACGGAAGGAATCGCCTTTGACGTGAGGGATGTCGTTTCGGCAGATGTCGACGGGGACGGGGACGCCGATGTCCTTTCCGCCTCACGGGGGATTCCCGATATTGCCTGGTATGAGAACCAGATCGGGAATAGCGGGACTGATAGCGATGGTTTTGGGGACCAGCAGGTCATCACCACCAAAGCCCGTACGGCCCACTCCGTCTATGCGGCGGACCTGGACGGGGACGGGGACCCAGACGCCCTCTCCGCCTCCGGCGGCAATGAAAAGTTTGCATGGTACGAGAACCAGGTAGGAGAAAGCGGGGCCGACAGCGATGGATTTGGCCCTCAGCAGGTCATCGATACCGAGGCCAACCCTATGTCTATCTTTGCGGCTGACGTCGATGGGGACGGAGACAAAGACGTCCTCACTGCCGTTAGTTCTTTCGAGGAAAGTAAGGTCGCCTGGTATGAAAGCCAGGTGGGAGAGAGTGGAGCTGACGACGATGGGTTTGGGAACCAGCAGGTCATTACGACCGACGCACAAGCCCCCCAGTCCGTCTATGCGGCGGACGTCAACGGGGACGGGGACGCTGACGTGCTTTCCGCTTCCAACGATGACAACAAGGTCGCTTGGTACGAAAACAAGGTGGGAGAAAGCGGAGCCGATTCGAACGGCTTCGGCGCCCAACAGGTCATTACCACCGATGCGAAGGAGGCCTTTTCTGTCCACGGAGCGGATGTCGATGGGGACGGAGACCCCGACGCTCTTTCTGCCAGCATAGGGGATGGGCAGGTTTCCTGGTATGAAAATCAAATCGGGGAGGGAGGGACCGATGCGGACGGGTTCGGCGCTCGGCAGGTCATCACCACAAACATGGATGAGGCCACTTCTGTCCACGGGGCGGATGTCGACGGGGACGGGGACGCCGATGTCTTGTCCGCCTCCCCGAGAGGCTCAGATACCGATCCGAAAATCGCATGGTACGAAAGCCAGGTGGGAGAGAGCGGGGCCAATTCAGATGACTTCGGTGCCCAGCAGGTGATTACCACTAGTGCAGAGGGGGCTGAGTCGGTCTTTGCCGCGGATCTAGATGGAGATGGGGATAACGACGCCCTCTCTGCAAGTAGGGAGAAGCTCGCTTGGTACGAGAATCAGGTAGGAGAGAGCGGGGCCGATACGGATGGCTTCGGCCCCCAACAAATCATCGTCCCCACTGTGGCCACCCCCGAGTCCGTATTCACGGCGGATGTCGACGGGGACGGGGATCCAGACGCTCTCTCCGCCTCCTCTAGGGACAACAAAATTGCGTGGTATGAGAACCAGGTGGGAGAAAGCGGAGCCGATACGGATGGCTTCGGCGACCAACGGGTCATCACTACAGGTGCAGAAGCGGCCCATTCCGTCCACGCGGCGGATGTCGACGGGGACGGGGATCCAGACGCTCTCTCCGCTTCCTCTAGGGACAACAAAATTGCGTGGTATGAGAACCAGGTGGGAGAAAGCGGAGCCGATACGGATGGCTTCGGTCCCCAACAGGTCATTACCACGAGCGCAGACTTTGTCCAGTCCGTCCACGCGGCGGACCTTGACGGGGACGGAGACGCCGATGCCCTTTCCGCCTCCGAAGGGGACGACAAGATTGCGTGGTACAAAAGCCAGGTGGGAGAGAGCGGAGCCGATTCGGACGGCTTCGGCGCCCAACAGGTCATCGACTTCGACGACAGACCTGGATCTGTGCATGCGGCAGACATCGACGGGGATGGGGACCCTGATCCCCTCTCTGCCAATGCGGGAGACGGCCAGGTTTCCTGGTACGAGAACCAACTTGGAGAGGAAGGGGCCGTTCAGGATTTCGGGAGTCAACGAGTCATCACCTTCTACGATAATGCCTCAGCGGTCTTTGCAGCGGACCTCGATGGGGACGGAGATGCCGACGTGCTCTCCGCCTCCTCCGTTCTTGACGGCAAGATCGCGTGGAACGAGAACCAAGTGGGGGAGAGTGGAGCCGACGATGATGGCTTCGGCACCCAACAAGTCATCACCCCTGACAATGGTGCCTCGTCGGTCTTTGCAGCGGATGTCGACGGGGACGGGGACGCCGACGCGCTCTCTGCCCCCGACGACAAGATCGCCTGGTACGAAAGCCTGGTAGGAGAGGGTGAGGCCGATTCGGACGGCTTCGGCAACCGACAGGTCGTGACTACCGAGGTGGCTTCAGCCACGTCTGTCTTTGCGGTGGACATCGACGGGGGCGGGGACCCAGACGTCTTTTCCACCTCTAACCAGGACGATAAAATTGCCTGGTACGAAAATACCAAAGGCGTCCTTCCCGTCGAGATGGCTAGCTTCGAGGCGCGGGTTGAGGACGACAAGGTCCGCCTCACCTGGCAGACCGCCTCGGAGACCGGCAACGCCGGCTTCGCGGTGCAGCGCCGCGTCGCAGACGCACCTGCTCCTGGCACGCAGAAGGGAGACGCCTGGCAGAAAGTTGGCTTCGTCGAGAGCAAGGCCTCCGGCGGCACCACGACCGAGGCCCAGACCTACCGGTTCACCGACACCGGACTGCCCTACGCGGCAGATCGGCTGGAGTACCGCCTCCGCCAGGTCGACACCGACGGAACGACACACCTCAGCAAAACGGTCACCGTCGAGCGCGGCGTGACCGAGGTGCAGCTCTTGGGCACGTATCCGAACCCGGCTCGGAGCCGGGCGACGGTCCGCTACGCCCTCCCCGAGAAGCAGGAGGTGACGCTTCGCCTCTACGACGTGCTGGGGCGGCAGGTACGGACGGTGGTCCAGGCGGAGAAGGCAGGCCGCCACGAGCGGACGCTCGACACGTCGGGCCTCTCCAGCGGCCTGTACTTCCTGCGGCTGCAGGCCGGGGGGCAGACGCGCACCCAGAAGCTGACGGTGGTGCGGTAGCGAGTTGCAGCGGTGGAGATTCTATCCGCCACAAATCGTTGCTGGAACAAGAAGGGACCCCCGGCGCTCGGCTGTGGGGTCCCTGTGCCATGTCGATGCGGACTGCTGCTAGTATTTCGGCACAGACGAGTCAATCTCGTCGCTCCACGCCAGCACGCCGCCCGCCAGGTTGGACGCGTCATAGCCCTTCTCGCGCAGGAACTCCGTCGCCTTCGCCGAGCGCCCGCCGGAGCGGCAGTGCACCACAATCTCCTCATCCGGGTCGGCCTCCAGCTCGTCGAGGCGGTCCTCCAGCTCGTCGACCGGGATGAGCTGGTCGGCGTCGATGCTGGCAATGTCGGCCTCGTACGGTTCGCGCACGTCGAGCACAAACGGGGCGTCGTCCGCGTCGCGTCGCTGCTTGAGGGTGTGGACGGAGGTTTCGGGGATCGCGTCGTCGGAGTCAGACACGTCGGTGTCGGCGGTTCCGTTTGTGGAGGCGTCGTCGTCTTGCGGAATGCCGCAAAAGGCCTCGTAGTCGATCAGTTCCGTCACCGTCGGGTCGTCGCCGCAGACGGGGCAGTCGGGATTCGTGGGCACGTTGACGGTGCGGAAGTCCATGTGGAGCGCGTCGGACATCAGCAGGCGGCCGACGAGCGGCTCGCCCACGTCGGCCAGCAGCTTGATGACCTCGGTGGCCTGGAGCGTGCCGATGAAGCCGGGCAGGATGCCGAGCACGCCGCCCTCGGCGCACGACGGGACGAGCCCCGGCGGGGGCGGCTCCTCGTAGAGGCAGCGGTAGCAGGGGCCGTCCTCGGTGGCGAAGACCGACACCTGGCCCTCAAACCGAAAGATGGACGCGTACACGTTGGGGGTGCCCGTCATCACGCAGGCGTCGTTGACGAGGTAGCGGGTGGGGAAGTTGTCGGTCCCGTCGGCCACCACGTCGTAGTCGTCGATGATGCCGAGCGCGTTGTCGCTTGTGAGCCGTACCTCGTGGCGCTCGACCTCGACGTGCGGATTGAGGTCTTCGAGGCGCTCGGAGGCGGCGTCCAACTTGGGACGGCCGACGTCGCTGGTGCCGTAGAGAATCTGACGCTGAAGGTTGGAGGCCTCCACGGTGTCGAAGTCGACGAGGCCGATGCGCCCGACGCCCGCCGCGGCGAGATAGGTAGCGGCGGGGGAGCCGAGGCCGCCCGCGCCGACGAGCAGGACGGAGGCGTTTTTCAGTTTCTCCTGCCCCTCGCGCCCAAACTCGGGCAGCGTGAGGTGCCGGCTGTAGCGCTGCAGCTCGTCCGACGAAAGTTCTGCTTGTTGCGGGTCCGGTTCTGCGGTGGTTGTGGCCATGTTGGGTTGGGGCAATTACTCCAAAATCGTTCGTGTTGCGTATTGCGTATTGCGTACCATGGGGGGCGAGAGGGCTGCTTTCACGGAATACGCAACACGCAATACGTCCGTCGTTTCGGCAAGTGCAAATGACTTGGAGGCGAGCAGGACGGGGATTGGGGGCATCCCGGAACGGGGTCGCCTCATCCGCCTGCAATGGACGGGACGATGGAGACCTCGTCGTCCGGCTCCAGCGTGGTGTCGACGCCGTCGCCAAAGCGCACGTCCTCGTCGCCGACGTAGATGTTTACGAACTGGCGGAGCTCGTCGTCCTCGTCGTAGAGGTTGTCGGCGAGGTCGGGGTACCGGTCCACGAGCGTGCGGAGCGCCTCGTCGACCGTGGTGCCCTCGACCTCAACGTTGGACTGTTCGTCCGTGGCCGAGCGGAGGGGCGTGGGGATGCGGACGGTGACGGTTGTTTTCGTGTCTGGCATGGTGGTCGTTGGGGGTTGAAGGTTGGAAGGTTGAAGGTTGGAAGGTGAGGGTTGGAAAATTGAGGTTGGAACAGGAGCCTTGTGGTGCAACGTGGCACTTTGCGGAGGGCTTTAGATGGTTTTGGGGGCAGGCACGGCGATGTCCTCGCGCCGAAACTCCGAGCGGTCGGGGGCGAGGGTCCAGGCGGTAACCTCGTCGGGCGTGCCCTCATGGACGGACACGATGACGTAGGTGAAGCCGGGGAAGGTGGCCTCCTCCAGGTCCGTCTCCGAGGGGCGGGCCGGGTGGTCGGGGTGCGAGTGGTACACGCCCACCACGTCGAGCCCCTGTGTCTGCGCCGCCGCGTCCGCGTCGCGATAGTCGTCGGCCGTAAGCTCGTAGCGCCGGGTGCGACGCTCCGAGCGGCGATTTGTGGCCCGGTGGAGCGCCGTCACGTGGTTCTCGCCGTCGTCGGTCACCGTGCCGAGCAAAAAGCCGCAGCCTTCTTCGGGGTAGGCGTCCGCTCCATGCTGGCGGATGGCGTCGAGGACACTCGGGGTCGTGATCATCGGGGTGCAGTGCAATTATTGGGCGGATCGTATTGCGTATTTCGTACTGCGTATGTCGGAGGTCGGGGCAAAATGATACGCAATACGAAATACGAACTACTCCCAGAAGTCGTCGCTCAGGTAGCGCGTCCCAGTATCGCAGAGAATCGTCACCACGACCCCAGCGTCCAGTGAGCGGGCCACGTCGAGCGCCGCGACCACGTTGGCGCCGGCCGAGGGCCCGACGAGCAGTCCCTCCTCCTGGGCCAGTCGCCGCGTCAGGGCGACCGCCGTTTCGGTGTCGTACGTGCAGTGGGCATCGGCCAAATTAGGGTCGTAGATGCCGGGCACGAGGGCCGTGTCCATGTGCTTCAAACCCTCCAGGCCGTGCATCGCGGTGGCGGGCTCGACGGCCACGCACTGGATCGATGCGTCGTGCGCCTTCAGGCGACGCGTCACGCCCATGAACGTGCCGGTGGTACCGAGGCCCGTGACGAAGTGCGATACCTGACCGTCGGTCTGCTCCAGAATCTCGGCGCCGGTGCCGTCGTAATGGGCCTGCCAGTTGGCGTCGTTGTTGTACTGGTCGGGGTAGAAGTAGCGGTCCGGGTGGGCCGCCACGATCTCCTTGACGCGCTCCTGCGCCCCGTCGGTGCCCGCCATCGGGTCCGTCAGAAGGAGCTCGGCGCCGTAGGCGCGCAGCACCTTCTTTCGCTCTTCGGACGCATTCTCGGGCAGCGCGAGCGTTACGTCCAACCCCTTCGCCGCGCCGATCATCGCGTAGGCGATGCCCGTGTTGCCGCTCGTCGCGTCGATAAGCGTCTGGTCGGGGTGGAAGGCGCCCGAGTCGAGGCCGTCCTCGATCATCCGTTGGGCGGGGCGGTCCTTCACGGAGCCGCCGGGATTGAGGTGCTCCGCTTTGCCGTAGACGGTCACCGCCTCGGGCACGTCGGCGGCCACGCGGTCGAGCCGCAGGAGGGGCGTCTGGCCGATATTGTCGATCAAGTCCGCCGGTGCGGAGTGGACGGACGGTGTCGGGGAGGGGGAGGCAGCAGAAACAGCAGTGCTCATCACGCAAAAAACAGGATGGCCAAAAGAAAAGACCTCTCGCGGGCGAACCGGAGAGGCCACAGAGTCAGCAGAATGTCGGGCAGGAATCACCCTCCATCGCAGGCGGAAGGCGGGGCACCGACCAGACGCAGCCTCTCCAGGTCAACCGGACAACACCGACAACAACACCGGACGGTGGCCGGGGCCATGATCATCCAGGCCGCAATGGAGGAGGCGGACACCCGCATGGATTTACCTTTTCGAATAAGAGGACCAGCATTAGACAGCCAATGTTGCTACATGGGCATCTTCAGGAACGTTCCGGCTACGACCGGAGCCCCTCGTCATCGTCACATTCTTGAAGAGACTTTGTCTTCGAGGGAGCCCCCGCCGGAACGCTCCGTTCGGTCTCCAATTTTCCCTGTGAACCAGTGTCACCCTCGTCACAGTTGCTCTCCGAACATGTCGGATGTCTCCAGCGCCCTCGACCATGAGCGCTTCGTCCGGGCCGCCATCGAAGAAGCGGTCTCGGCCCGGGACGCAGGCAATCCGCCGTTTGGGGCCGTGCTGGTTGCGCCCGACGGCACGGTCCTGGAGCGTGCGGGCAACACAGAAGCCCGTACGGGCGATTGCACCGGGCACGCCGAAACCAACCTCGTCCGCGTCGCCTCGCAGCAGTATGGGGCCGATCGGCTTCGCAACGCCACCCTCTACGCCAGCACAGAGCCATGCGCCATGTGCGCGGGAGCCGTGTTCTGGGCCCGCATCGGACGGGTCGTGTTCGGCCTCCGCGCCGAGCGTCTGTACGACATGAAGGGAGAGGCCGGACGTCAGCTTCACCTATCGTGCCGCGAGGTGCTCGATCGGGGAAACCACGACGTGGAGGTTGTCGGGCCGGTGCTCGAAGACGAGGCTGCGGCCATCTTTCCGGAGGGGTAGGTTCGGCGGCTCTCGCCGACACAAGAACTGAACACTCACAGATTGGGGGCCGCCCGCTCGTCGAACCAAAGTGAGCGCTCCGGGTAGCACTGGTCGTACACGGTGTCCGCTCAGCCCTCCGCGGGCGGGGCAATACGTTCTGCTTGGATCGTCTACTCTTCTCCATGAGTGACTCGGCCTCCTCCACTGCTTCGGATGCCTCCCCCGACGACACCGGATGGACAACTCGAACCAAGCGCCTGGTGGGCCTTGGGGTCGCCGCCCTGGTGCTCGTCGGCCTGGCCCTCCCCAAGATCAGCGGCTCCGACTCCTCCGGGGGAGGGGGCGGGTCGAGCGATGCCCCGACGCGCGTCGACGCCACGGTGCTCCGGCCCGGCACCGTCACCGAACGGATCCGCACGACCGGCACGCTGCGGGCCGACGAGTCGGTGGAGCTGACCGGCGAGGCCTCGGGCAAGATCACCGACATTCGCTTCGAGGAGGGCACCCGGGTGCAGGAGGGCGACGTGCTGGTTCAGATCAACGACGCGGAGCTGCAGGCCGAGAAGCAGCGCCTGGAGCACGAGCTTCAGCTGGCCCGCGACCGCGCCGAGCGTCAGAAGCGGCTGCTGGCCGAGGGCGGAGTAAGCCAGGAAGAGTACGACGCCACCGTGAACAAGGTGGAGGTGCTGGAGGCCGAGCTGAAGCTCGTGGAGGCTCGCATCGAGAAGACGAAGATCCGGGCGCCGTTCAGCGGGGTCGTTGGACTGCGGAAGGTGAGCGAAGGGGCCTACATTTCGTCCCAGACGACGATCACGACCCTACAACGGATCGATCCTATCAAAGTCAATTTTTCGGTCTCCGAGCAGTACGCCTCGCAGGTGCAACCGGGACAATCGATCTCGTTTAGCGTTCGCGGCCTGGACCGCACACTCGACGGGCAGGTGTATGCCGACAACGCGAGTGTGGACCCCGAGACCCGAACCCTCCAACTCCGCGCCCGCGCCCCGAACCCCGACGGCACGCTCCGGCCCGGCATGTTCGCCGACGTGACCGTGACCCTGGGGACGGTGGACAGCGCCATCGTCGTGCCCTCCTTCGCCGTGGTGCCCACGCTCGACGGCCAGCGTGTGTTCGTGGTGGACAACGGCACGGCCCAGCCCCGCAATATCACGCTCGGCGTCCGCACCGACTCGACCGTGCAGGTGACTGATGGTCTCGCCCTCGGGGATACGGTCATTACCTCCGGGATTCAAGACCTTCGAGCCGGACTGCCGATTCGTGTCGAAACGCTTGAGTGATACGTGATGCGTGAAGCGTAACGCATGAGGCCGCCTTCCGGCTGTCGTTCACGCATCACATTTCACGATTCATTCCCCGACGGTTGTCCCCTTCCTCCGAAGCGGGCATTCCGCGAACAAACGCCCACACGCTCAGACGCAGATGTCGCTCTACTCCCTCAGCATCCGACGGCCCGTCCTGGCGACGGTGTTCGCGCTGCTCATCATGATCTTCGGGGCGGTGGGCTTCTACTTCCTGGGCGTGCGCGAGTACCCCGCCGTCGACCCGCCGGTCATCAGCGTCACGACCTCCTACCGCGGGGCCAACGCCGACGTGATCGACTCGCAGATCACCGAGCCGCTGGAGGAGCAGATCAATGGCATCGACGGGATCCGGACCATCGAGTCCGTGAGCCGGCAGGGGCGGTCGACGATCACGGTCGAGTTTGACCTCGGCGCCAACCTCGAACGGGCGGCCAACGACGTGCGCGACCGGGTGAGCCGCGCTCAACAACAGCTCCCGCCCGACGCCGAGCCGCCCAGCGTGTCCAAATCCAACGCCAGCGCGCCGCCGATCGTCTTCCTCAACATCAAGTCGGACACGCGGGGCCTGATGGAGCTCACGGAAATTGCGGACAAGCGCTTCAAGGAACGCCTCCAGACGATTAACGGGGTGAGCCGTGTCGACATCTGGGGCGACAAGACGTACTCGATGCGGCTTCAACTCGACCCCCAGCAGCTCGCGGCCTACGACCTCACCCCACTCGACGTGCGCCGCGCCCTGGACCGCTCGAACGTGGAGCTTCCGTCGGGCCGCATCGAGGGCGAGACGGTCGAGCTCACGGTGCGCACGAAGAGCCGACTCAAAACCGTTGAGGACTTCCGGTCGCTCATCCTCAAGCAGAGCCCGGAGGGGCAAACCGTGCGCCTGAAGGACGTGGGGACGGCCCAGATTGCGCCTCGCAACCGGCGCACGCAGCTGCAGCGCGACGGCACGCCCATGGTGGGCGTCGTCCTGCGCCCGCTGCCCGGCGCCAACTACATCGACATCGTCGACGAATTTTACCGCCGGCTCGACCGCATCAAGGCGGACCTCCCCAGCGACCTGGAGCTCGGCATCGGCTTCGACAACACCGAGCCGATCCGCGACAGCATCGACGAGGTGCAGCAGACCATCTTCATCGCTTTCCTTCTCGTCGTCCTCATCATCTTCCTTTTCCTCCGCGACTGGCGGTCCACCCTGATCCCGCTCGTGGTGGTGCCCATCGCCCTCATCGGGTCCTTCTTCGTGATGTACGCGATGGGCTTCTCCATCAACGTGCTCACCCTGCTTGCGCTCGTGCTGGCCATTGGGCTCGTGGTGGACGACGCGATCGTGGTGCTGGAGAACATCTACGCCAAGATCGAGGAGGGCAAGGACCCGGTGACAGCCGGGCTGGAAGGGACGCGCGAGATTTTCTTTGCCGTGGTGGCCACCTCCGTGTCGCTGGTCATCATCTTCGCGCCCATCATTTTCATGGGGGGGCTCACAGGCCAGCTGTTCAAGGAGTTCGGCCTCGTCATTGCCGGGGCGGTGGCGTTCTCGTCGTTCGTGGCGCTCACGCTTACGCCCATGCTGTCCACGCGCCTGCTGAAACAGCGGGACGAGAAGCCCTGGATCTACCGCAAGACCGAGCCTTTCTTCGAGGCGCTCACCGACGCGTATCGCCGCTCGCTGCAGTCCTTCATGGCGCACCGGTGGGCGGCGTTCGTCATCATGGGCGCGTGCGCCGTGCTCATCGGCACCTTCTACTTCACGCTGCCGCAGAAGCTGGCCCCCCTGGAGGACCGGAGCCTCCTCCGCATATTTACGACGGCGCGGGAGGGAGCGACCTACGAGTACATGGACCGGTACGTCGACAAGATGTACGATACGGTCAACGAGACGCTCCCCAAGAAGCACCAGAAGTCAATCATCTCGGTGACGTCGCCGGGCTTCGGGGCGTCGAGCTCGGTGAACTCGGCGTTCATGTTCACGCGCCTCGTGCCGCCGTCGGAGCGGGACGTCTCGCAGATGCAGTACGCCGACAGCCTGCAGGCGGCCCTGGGCCAGCTGGAGGGCGCGCGCACCTACGTCTCGCAGGAGCCCACCATCTCGGTCGGGTTCAACCGGGGACTGCCCGTGAAGTACGTACTGCAGACCTCCAGTGTCGCCAACCTCCGTGAGGCGCTGCCACGGTTCCTGCAGACGGCGCGGCAGCAGGAGGAGCTGGCGTTCGTGGACGTGAACCTGAAGTTCAACAAGCCGGAGCTACAGGTGGAGATCGATCGCAACAAGGCCGACAACATCGGCGTCTCGCCCCTCGACGTGGCCCGGACCCTGCAGCTGGCCCTGGCGGAGCAGCGGGTGGGCTTCTTCGTGCGGGACGGCGAGCAGCGCGAGATCATCGCCTCCGTGCAGGAGGAGCATCGTGACGAGCCGCTCGACCTGACGAGCCTCTACGTCCGCTCCGCTAGCGGCGAGACGGTGCCGCTCGACAACCTCGTGTCGGTGCGGGAGCGGGCCACGCCGCCGCAGCTGTTCCGCTTCAACCGGTATATGTCGGCCACCGTGAGCGCCCGCCCGGCCCCCGGCAACACGATTGAGGACGGCATCAACGCGATGGACCGCGTGGCGGACGAGGTGCTGGGGCCCGCGTTCACGACGACGCTGACGGGGCAGTCGCGCGACTTCCAGGAGACCTCGAACCAGCTGCTCTACGTCTTCGGGCTGGCCCTCCTCCTCATCTACCTGGTGCTGGCCGCTCAGTTCGAGAGCTTCCGCGATCCGTTCATCATTCTCCTTACCGTGCCGCTGGCGCTGGCGGGGGCCATGCTGTTCCTCTGGTACTTCAACCAGTCGCTCAACATCTTCAGCCAGATCGGCATGATCATGCTGATCGGGCTGGTGGCCAAGAACGGCATCCTCATCGTCGAGTTTGCGAATCAGCGCAAGGCCGCGGGGCTCTCGATCCGCGAGGCCATCGAGGAGGCCGCGGCGGTGCGGTTCCGCCCCATCCTCATGACGGCCCTCTCCACGATCCTCGGCGTACTGCCCATCGCGCTGGCGCTGGGGGCCGGGGCGCAGAGCCGCATGCCGATGGGCATCGCCGTCATCGGCGGGCTCCTCATCGGAACGTTCCTGTCGCTCTACGTCATCCCCGCCACGTACACCTACTTTACGAGCGAGGACGCGGGGCCCGTGCTGGTGGGCGGCGACGGCGCGGCGACCGGCGACGGGTTGCCCGACGAAGACGTGGCGACGCAACAACAGGGGGTGCCGTCCGGATAGAAGCGCTGCTCCGAGTATTGCGTGTTGCGTATTGCGTATTTTTTGCTCCGAGAGGCGGAATACGCAACACGAAATACGCAATATGATCTGCTCAATTCTCTGCACCTGCGTCCGTCTCCGTACATGGACACCGTCACTCGTCTCGCGTTCGCGCTTCTCCTTTTCGGAGGGGGCACGCTGTTCTCTCCCTCCGTTCAGGCGCAACAAAGTCCCGACACCCTGCGCCTCGAGACCGCCGTCCAGCGCGCCCTCCAGAACAACCAGCAGGCCCAAATTGCCCGGCGCGAGGTCGACATCGCCGAGAACAACGTGTCGCTCGGCAACGCGGGCTTCTTGCCGACGCTGTCGGGGCAGGCGGGCTATTCGGAGACGATCACGTCGTCCGATCAGACGTTTCTCGGCGGAGAGACGCAGAATACGGACGGGGCAAAGTCGACACAGGCCAACGCGGGCGTGGATCTGCGGTGGACGGTGTTCGACGGGCTGCAGCCCTTCGCCACGTACGACCGCCTCGGGGCGGAGCGGGACCGGCAGGCGGCCGCGACGATGGAGGAACTAGAAGCCCTGGCGGCCGATGTGATTGACGGCTACTACGACGTGGCGCGCCAGCAACAGCAGCTCGACGTGCTGCGGGAGGCCGCCGCGATTTCGCGCGAGCGCCTCCGCATCGTCAAGCTGCGGCGGAAGCTCGGCTCGGCGTCGGACCTGGAGGTGCGGCAGGCACGGGTCGACCTCAATGCCGACTCAACGCGCGTGCTGCGGCAGCAGACGGCACTCGTCAACGCAAAAAGTCAGCTCAACCGGCTCCTGGGCCGCCCCGGCGACGCGTCGGTCCGCTACGCCGTTGCCTCATCGATTGCCGTGGACACGAGCCTCGGATACGGCTCGCTCAGAGAGACGGCCCTCCAGGAGAGTCCCGCGCTCAAGCAGGCCCAGCAGGCGTTGCAGGCCGCCCGGGCTGAGAAACGGGAAACCCGCGCCGACTTTTTCCCCTCCATCGATGTGACGGCCGGCT
>NZ_JBDGQQ010000150.1:23003-33705 GCF_042218895.1 Salinibacter sp.
GAGAAACGGGAAACCCGCGCCGACTTTTTCCCCTCCATCGATGTGACGGCCGGCTACGGCTACTCCCAGCTCGACGCCGAGAGCGGCTTCTTGCAGTCGAGTACGAGCACCGACCTGAGCTACGGTGTGTCGCTCACGTTCGACCTCTTCAACGGCCTCAACCGCTGGCGCCGCACCCAAAACGCCGAGATCCGGACCACGAATGCGCGCCTCGCCGTCGAGGACGTGCGCGCCCGCCTCACCACCGAGCTCACGAGCGCCTACGAGCGATACCAGAATCGCCTCCGGCTCGTGGCGCTGGAGCGGCAGAATCTGGAGGCTGTGCGGGCCAACGTCGACGTGGCCCTGGAGCAGTTCGAGGTGGGGACCATCACGAGCATTGAGCTCCGGGAGGTGCAGGAGCAGTTCATTCAGGCCGAAAGCCGGCTCCTGACGGCGCAGTTCGAGGCGAAGCAGGCCGAGGTGGAACTCCTCCGCCTCAGCGGCCAGTTGCTTGACCAGTATTAGGTCTGGACGGGTGGATGTGTGGAGGATTGGACACGCGCACGTTTGTGCCTCCATCCTTTCGCACCTCCGTCCTTCCGCACTTTCCATACGCCCAACCATCCGCACCTAAATGCGGCAGGTGCGGATGTCGGTAATGATGATGCCGCGGGCGTCGAGTTCAGTGAGGTCGTCCATGATCTCGTTGACGGCGTCGCGCTCTGCCATGGCCTTCACGGCCACCCAGCCGTCCTTGCTAAGGGGCGACACGGTGGGCGACTCGATGCCGGGCGTAATCGTGCGGGCCTCCGGCAGGTGGTCTTCCGGCAAGTCGTACTCGACGACCACGTACTCGCGGGCCACAATGATGCCCTTCACGCGCTCCGCGAAGTGCTGCGCGGCGTCCTGTTTCATGGTTGCCCCGTTCTGGGCGACCAGCACAGCCTCTGTGTTGAGAATGGGATCGCCGATGGTCGCCAGGCCCGCCTCGTCGATGGTGCGCCCCGTCTGCACCACGTCGGCAATCACGTCGGCCACGCCGAGCTGAATCGAAATCTCGACGGCCCCGTCGAGCGAGACCACCCGGGCGTCCACGCCCCGTTCCTCCAGGTCGCGGCGGACGAGGGTATCGTAGGAGGTGGCAATGCGCGTCTCGGCGGTGAAGTCGTCCGGCGTGAGGGCACTGTCCTTGGGGGCCGCATAGCAAAAGCGGGCCGCGCCGAAGCCAAGGTCCAGCACGTGGGTCACGTCCGCCCCGCTGTCGTACGTCAGGTCGAGGCCCGTCACGCCCAGGTCGATGATTCCGTTGCTCACGTAGGTCGCGATGTCGCGGGGGCGCAGAAAGAGGAACTCGACGCCGTGATCGGGGTCGCGCACGGACAATTCGCGGCCGCGGCGGCGGCACTGGTAGCCAGCCTCGTCGGCAAGCTCCACGGCTCCGTCGGCGAGAGCCCCTTTGTTCGGGAGAGCGATTTGTAGCATCTGGGGTAGGTTTGTAAGTGTGGATGGGTGGACGTGTGGAAGTATGGGAGGACCGCTTCCAGCCGTCCATACTTCCAGACCTCCATGCCTACAGGTGTTCGTACACGTCCTCAAGGTCAAGGTCACAGGCAATCATGAGGACCTGGAGGTGGTAGAGGAGCTGTGAGATTTCCTCGGCGGTGCGGTCGGCGTCCTCGTGCTCGGCGGCCATCCACACCTCGCCGGCCTCCTCCAAGACCTTCTTGCCGATGGCGTGCCGCCCCTCGTTCACGGCCTCCACGGTCCCCGAGTCGGGGTCCTGGCGGGCGACCTTGTCGGTGAGCTCGGCGAACAGCTCCTCGAAACGCTTCATAGAGGGGGCTTGGCAATGGGAAGAACGCATCGTGGATAGCATACGGGAGCCGGCCGGCGCCGAAAACGGCGAGACCAGTGATTTTCGAAGAATTCAGGCCGACCCGGAGGCAGCCGACTTCCCCGACGCGGGCTGCTTCCTGCCCGACACGCCCTGTGCCGAGCCTAGCATCTAAGGTCCCGCGTCCGCTCGAGGTATGCGCCCTAACCACTCCCGACCGTAAAGATTCGGAAAGGGGAGGGGGCATCGTCTGGATGTTTTCGGATCGTCTTGGTACAATTTGCCATTAGGCCTCGCCATTCCCTCCGGTTAGTAAACCCATCCACCTGTATCCATGTCCAGCCTCCTTTCGCTTCGCTCCTCGTACACCGCTCGGGTCGACCATCTCCGAGAGGAACGGGCCTCCGCACTGTTGCAGGCGGTTGGGGTAACGAGCTTCGCCCTGCTCACGGCCCTCGGGGCCCAGATCCAGTTCCGCATTTATCTGTGGGAAGTGCCAATCACCTTGCAGACAGCCGCTGTTTACGCAAGCGGACTGTATCTTGGCTGGCGCAACGGACTGCTTGCGCAGCTCCTCTACCTAGCCCTCGGCCTCTTCCTGCCAGTTTACGCCGGGGACGGTTCCGGAGTGGACTACCTTCTTGGGGCCGTGTCGGCAGGATACCTCTTCTCGTACCCCATCGCTGCGGCAACGATCGGGGCCCTCTCGAGGCGATGGAACGCCTTTTCCGGAAGCACGCTCGCATCCATGGCGGGGGCGGCCGTCATCTTTGTGGGCGGCGTGGTGTGGCTGCACTACGCGGCCGGCCACGGCACCTGGATGGAGTCAATCGACAAGGGGTTTCTCCGGTTCGCCGTCATCGATCTCGTGAAGATTCTTGCTGTTGGCGCTCTCTACACCGGAACGCGCTACGCAGCCCGCGGCGGAGCCCCCCCGAAATGAGGGCCGGAGCACAGGGGGACGCCCGTCACGGGGCACGGTTTTACGGCACTGAATGTCTGCATTCTACCCCCCAATGACGGGACAAAAAAGTAGAAGAAAAGAGTAGCTCAATAGGAGTTAGAGCGTCGCGGGATTACAGTTGATGCGCCTGTCCGAAAGGCGGCTCTGCGTTCCGTGAAGCAGGCAACAGACCATGGGATTAAAGAGGTCGTCTTCTTGGGCGTCCAGTCGTCCCGGAAGAACGTATACTTGTCTGCTCTGCTGTGACCGTCATTCTCCAACGAGGTGCTGCGTACCGGAAAAAAGCAGCAGTGACCCCTCTAGGCACTACGCATCGCCAAGGTCCAACTCATCCTTGACGGTCTTGTAGGTCTCCCACGAGATGAGGACAGCATGGGGTTCGTTGTTCTTCTGGATCAGAATGCCGTTATTCGTTGACTGGACGTGATCGATGAGGTCGGAGGTCTCCGATCGCAGCTCCGTAATGGTTGCGACGGCATCTACGCCTTCAGTGTTGTACATCTCTTGGCTAAAGGTTCGCTCATGATGAATTTGGCGACTCCCTGAACGGGGAAAACTATGATCCTTGGTGGGGGCCAAATGTTCGTGCAGCCGGTCTGGAATGGATGATAGAATTCAGGTGTTAACGTAATATTTCTTAGCAAAGGCTGGGAAAAATACTCGCCGACACAAAAACGAAGAGATATTCGCTTTTTCGAGCAGGATGGTTGTGACGGCCACGGATGGCATCGACGTGGTCCCCTGGAGTGCACGGATCGAATCGTCTCATGGGCTCAGCTTCGAGCGTGTGGCAGGCGCAGAATGCCCTCGTTCACGACGATTGGTTCGCCGTGGCGACGAAGTCGGCCCCGTCCGCCAGCCTGCGGATCGGCGAGCCTCCTCTACGAAAACGACTTCGCTCCACTTGCCCCCGCACGACCGGAATGAACGCGGCACCCTGATCGGTGGGTTCGTCTACGCACTGCCTGTAGCTTGATGCCATGTCTCCCTCGTTTCTCGCAGCGTACGGGACCCTCATGCGCTCTGTCGGGGGGCCGGAGCACCTTGGCGGAGCGGATCAGAGGATATTTGTAGCGGAGTGTCGGTTCGCGGGACTCCTCTACGACCTCGGTCGCTTTCCTGGGGCAACGCCCGGCGATGGCACCATCCACGGAGAACTGTTCCGGCTACCCGATCCGCGGGCCTGGACCACGATCGACCGGTACGAAGGATACGACCCGGACCGTGAGAACGCCTCTCTCTTCGTCCGCCGTCGGGTTGCCCTGGAGCACCCGGCCAACCAGACGGCGTGGGTATACTGGTACAACGGCGACGTGTCGGGCCATCCACGCGTCCCCTCCGGAGATTGGGCGGCATACGCAGACGCTAACCCCCAGGAGTAGAAGAAGGATGCACTACTGGTCCACCGGGGGACCGACAGCAGGGAAGCGGTCTCCCTGTCCAGGCGCTCTTCCCCCTGGATCCGGAGAACTTTTGGGACTGAAGAGACCGATTGGGCACGCACCGTGGGCCCTCCGCCGTCGGGCCCCGGGCATGTCCGATCGGTCAGAGAGAGCCCTGTTGGAGGCTCACCGCACGACTGTCACCTTCGCGGTCCGCACCTTCTCGCCGGCCGAGAGTCGGAGGAAGTAGGTGCCGCTGGGAAGGCCGGAGGCCTTAACGCGGACTTCCTGGTATCCCTTCCGTGTTTCGCTGAGGACAGTTCGGACTCGTCGCCCGAGCACGTCGTAGATCTGGAGCGTTACTCCTCGCCGCTCAGGGACCGCAAAGCGGACCGTCATCCGGTTCCGCGCTGGGTTCGGAAAGGGATCGCGGAGCGTGAGCCTGCGGGGGGTGCGATGAAGGGTGACCTCCTGCGAGTAGCTCGCACGTCCGTCTGTATCGACCTGCTTGAGGCGGTAGACGAGGGAATCGGTACCAAAGGACGGATTCGAGTCCGTGAAGCGGTACGTCAGCGGCTCAGAGGCGGTGCTGCCGTCGGTTTTGCTAGGAACAAATCCAATCCCTTTCCAGGACGCCTGACGATTGCCGGCGCTCCAGTCGACCTGTTGGCGCTGCACCTCGAAGCCTGAGTTGGCCCGTTCCGATGTCGTCCGCCATGTGAGACGGACACGGTTGCCGTCGAGGAGGGTGGCATCAAAGCTGGCCAGTTCTACCGGCAACGGATTGCTCGGATCATCGCTCGTCAGCACAAACTCGCTGAACGAATCCGTATCGGCGTAGAGGGTGTCGTCGGAAATGTCCTCCGGGGTGCCGCCGTCGCCGGCGGTTGTCGCTAGTGCCGAGAACGTGCCGGCACCGATGCGGGGACGTCTCTGAATTCGCACGGCGGTCGGGTCGCTAATGCCTGCGAGCGTCCCGACTGCGAGGCGCACCTCCGTCGTGTCGAAGCTGAGGCTGCCACCGATCCCAATCGCAAAGCGATACGCGCTGACGTTCGTCTCGATATCGTCGGCGTCGGTCGGGGGGGCGGAGAACTTCGCGACGGTGATGGTGCCGGAGCCGCTGGTGGAATCGAAACGAAGGTCCACGCCGGTGTCCCCGAAGTCGACGAGCTGCGCCGAGTCGATCGTCGCCGACGCGGAGGCGACCGGCTGGTCTCCCTCCGCGAGATCTTCGTAGAGGGTTGCCGTGGGAAGGCCACTGTCATCTCGTCCGCTAAGGATGAGGTCCTGATCCCCATCCCCCTCGATATCGGATAGATCTACCGAGCCAACCGCCACGTCGTAAAGGCCAGCCGTGACCTCCGAGAAGCGGCCCTGCCCGTCGTTCTCATAGACCATTGTTGAGGGCTGGGGATTGTCCGTGCTAGCGTTCGTGCTGCCGGTAATGATGAGGTCTTGGTCACCATCATCGTCGAGGTCGGCAAAATCGGAAGTGCTGCCCGCAACCCCGGTCAGTCCCGCCGTGGTCTCCGTGAAGCCCCCCTCCCCATCGTTTTCATACACCGCTACTGACGGCCGGGGATCTAAAACGCTACCGGTAGCCCCCGCTACGACGAGGTCCTGATCTCCATCCCCATCGATGTCGCCGAACGTGGAGGAGCCGAGCCCAACGCCACGAATCGAACCGGCCCCGACGCTCGAAAAAGACCCAGACCCGTCGTTTTCATAGACGGCCGCCGTAAACTGGGGAGCGATGAGCCCTTCTTCAGCGCCCGTAAGAACGAGGTCGGGGTCTCCGTCCCCGTCAATCTCGGCGATGTCTGCTGAGCTGATCGCCACGTCGGGAAGGTCGTCGCTGACGCCCGCAAAGTTCCCCGTCCCGTCGTTTTCGAGCACCGTCGTTAAGGGCTGAGGGTTGTTGATGTCGGCACTCGTGCTCCCCGTAATGATGAGGTCCATGTCCCCGTCTCCCTCAAGGTCAACAAAATCGGCGGTGCCGGCCACCACGCCGGTCAGATTCAGGTCTAGTGGGGAAAAGTTGGGGAACCCGTTTCCGGTGGTGTCTCCCACGTTCTTGTAAACCGTGGCGGACGGTCCATCGCCGTCGTCGCCCGTGAGAACGAGGTCGAGATCTCCATCTCCATCGATATCGGCGTGGTCGAGGGCTCCTCTGGCGACCCCCGTCAATCCCGTCTTTACCTCTGTGAAATGACCCTCCCCCTCGTTCTTATAGGCGACGATCGTGGGCCTCGGGCTTTCGCCTGCAGTGGTATCGCCGGCAACGAGAAGATCTTGGTTCCCATCCCCATCGAGGTCAACGAAGCGTGATGTGCTGGTCTGAGCCCCTTGAGGGTCTGGTACGGAAGGAAAAAACAGGGTTGGAATCTCCTGAACGCTCGTTTCTGGGACGCTGGCCGTCCGAGAAGTCGGGGAGAGCGTCTGCGCGGTAGAAGACCTGACGGAGCTCACGCTCAGGAGCACGACCCCGAGAACAAGAACTGCAGGGAGGAGGGATTTTGCCGGCACACATTCCGAGCGCGAAGAAAAGCGTGACGAGACTCCACTATAGTTCCTGAGCATGTCGATCCGAGACGGGTACGCAAAATTATGGGAGAGGCTTCCGCTAATCTCTGCAGGAAACGCTCATGTTCGGGAGTCGGCTACGATCGACGAAAACGCATTGTGGCCCTGCTCTCAACAAGCCCCTCTGGTGGGTGCCTCCCGCTCTGGGGACCCATAACGTTCTTCCTCACGGTGCGATCGGCCCGTGCTGGAGTCCCTGTACCGGACAGGTATTTCTGAGAGGAACAACGAGGCCTCAACGTAAGCAGAAATTTCAGAACACTCAAAGGCGTCACACAAAACAAACGCCTTCCGGCCCCGCATGTGCTTTGCACTGTAGCATAAGCCATTCTCAGCGTCTCCGGGAAAGCAAAAGGGACTGCGGGTGTTCTCGGGGTACCGCTGCCTCAAATGCGCCGGTGTCTATTTGCCGCATTTTTCTCGATACGAGACGTGGATGTTGCGGATTTTGGGAATCTTGGCATCTGCGGTCGTCCTCGGTAAAGAATACATGGGGTCCTGAGCAAGGCCCGGAAACGATCTTCCACTGGCCTGCTATCTTCGAAGGAGGATCGTCCCCGCCTCGCAACACCGGTGTCTCCAACGCTGCACGACTCAGAAGACCGTAGCCTCGTCGATCATTCAAACGAAGAGACGCACATCCTGATGCCCAACGGTGAGCCGGACGAGATCACATTTGTGTTCGAGAATGCAGATGAAGCCCCTACGATTGCAGTGACCGGGGCGCACGGAGGACCGTCGCCGGACGGGGCGTCGGTCGTGGCCAACCTGTACGTGGAGCGGAGCAGCATTCCGCATCACGTGAGCCACCAGATCGACGAGCAGGGGCAGGTGAACCTGGACGAGATGAGCGAGCAGGTCACGCGTGGGGAGGTTACCCGGGAGGTGCAGGCCTCCCTCGTGATGACTCCGGAGCACGCCTTGCAGTTGGCGCAGTGGCTCCAGCAAAATGCCCGACAGGCGATGGAGCAGCGCGATCAAAACTACGGATGAGAGAACGAGGGTCCCCTGGTGCCGCCCAAGCCGGCCGGTGCCCGTGACCGGTAGGCAGGCCTCGGCCGATGGCCCCCGCAGGCGTCCGTGCACCGGCAAGCCGCACAAAGCGACACACTACGGCGCCTCAGCCACGCTCGGCGACTCGGAGGATCGGGGGCTCGACGAACGCCCGTTGGTCGGGGCGTCCCGCACCGACTGGGGGGACGGTTCGGGAAGGCCCCAATACACGAGGGCCGCCATGGCCACCATTGCGAGGGCCCCGCCTGCGGCGTTGCTGGGATAGCCGTACGCGGCGTACGTGGCGCTGGCCACGAAGCTGCCGAACCCAAATCCGGCCTGTCCTACGCTCATCGCAAGGCCCATGAGCAGACCCCGTTGACGGTCCGGCACGAGGGCCGTAATCAGCGACTGCAAGGGGCTCACCCGAATGCCGATCAGGCCCATGGCGAGGAAAAACAGCACGGCCGCAATCATGAAGCCGGTAATGTAGAGCGGGGCAACGGCCATGAGGAGACCGAGGGCCAGCGACGCCCATACCACGATCGGCTTCCGGCCGATTCTATCGGACACTTGTCCCCCGAGCGGGGACGCGAGAATGTTGGCAGTGCCTCCGATGGCGAAGAGCAGGGCGATTTCGTAGCTCGACACCCCCACCGTCGATTCGAGCCACGTGGGGAGGAAGGACGTGAAGAGGCCGAAGCCAGAGAACATGAGCAGGTAGGACAGTACGGCGTTCACCGCGTCGGTCCCTTGGAGGACGGACTGGTATTTTTCGACGAGCCGGCTTGGCGTCAGGCGCTTCTCGTCGAGATCGGCGTCCGGCTGTGGCACGTAGCGCCAGATGAGCACTGCCGACAGGGCCATGGGGACGGCAAACATGAGGAACGGCCACCGATAGCCGAAGCCGGCGGCCAGGACCTTGCCAATGGGAATGCCGGCCACCTGACCGAAGGCGGTTCCACTCATCACCCATCCGTTGGCCCATCCGCGCTGCTCGTAGGGGAAGTAGTCGCCCACGTACGCCACTGATCCACTGGTGAGCATGCCCCCGGCTACGCCGGCGAGCAGACGCATCGAGAAAAGCAGGACGTAGTTCTCCGCCACGGTGTGGAGCACCAGCGTGACGGCCATAAGGGAGGTGCCGTACAGTAGAATGAGGCGGCGCCCGATGCGGTCGGACGCCGGACCTGTAATAAGGGCCGACACCCCCAGCGACAGGGCGTAGGCCGTGAGCAGCATGCCGCGCCAGAACGCGTTGACCCCCAGGCTCGCCGCGATCTCCGGGAGAATGGGCACCATGATGACTAGCTGGCTGCTGGCCGAAAACATCATCAGCCAGAGCGCAAAGAGAATCAGGTAGGGATTTGAGGTGTTCGGATTGGACACGAACAGGGAGAGGGTCTAGAAGAGAAACGGATCTGTACGCATGTTGCGGGGCACCGGTGGCCGGGGCCCTTCGAACACAGAGCCGGGTGTCCGAGGAGACTGTCTGAAGTCAACTTCCAAACATGAAGGGCAGCGTGTCCACATGCAGGCGCGCGCCCGAAATCTTCAGGGAAATTCGTCTTTCCCCATCCGGCGGTCCCTTCCGCCAATCGAATGTCCACATCCGTACACGCCGCGGCGGCGGATGTCATCCCGCACGGACCGGAGCACGGCGGGGCTGAGCGTGGGGCTGTCGGCGCAGGACCCCGGGGCTGCCGGGACGAGCCATGAAGGCGACGGGAAAAGTCCTCCGTTAACACAAGGGTAATCTAAGCATAATTCCCGGATTACACTTGTCCCTTACCAAGAACTATGTCAGGGAAAAATGCATCCGCCCTCAGATCTCGCCGACCGCATCCATTAGAGCCAAGTTGTAGTTAATGACCGATTTCTGGAGCCACGGACTGCTCGCGTCAGTGCTTCTCGTCACTCTCACAGTAGCAGGAACTCACCCGGCCGCTGCGCAGGATGCGGCCTCCCAGGGCCCGGATAAATTAGGATCGGTCACAGGCGTCATCGTCGAGGCTAGCACCGGGGGGCCCCTTCCCGGCGCCAACGTCAAGATCAAGGGGACGACAAGAGGAACGTCCACCGACCTCAATGGACGCTACCGCCTGGAGGGACTGAGTCCAGGGACGTACGACCTTGTCGTTTCGTTCGTCGGGTTCCAGGAGAAAACGGTGACGGGCGTGCAGGTTGAGGCAGGTCAGGCCACGAAGCTTGATGTAAGGCTGCGAGAAAAGGCGGCCCAGCTCGACGAAGTTGTCGTAAAGTCCAAGGCTGCGCGCAACTCAAGAGCGGGTCTGCTGAAAAAGCGAGAGGCTGCCCCCGTTGTCAGCAACGCCGTTAGTTCCGAGATGATGAGCAGAACCGGGGCCTCCACCGCGGCCGATGCGATGAAAAAGGTCACCGGTGCCTCGGTGGTAAAGGACAAGTACGTATTTATCCGGGGACTCGGCGGCCGCTACACCAACACCCAACTCAACGGCATCGACCTGCCTACGGCCTCGACCGAACGGAATGCGGTCCAGTTCGACCTCCTCTCCACCGAACTCCTCAACAACATCACCACGAAGAAAACATACACCCCCAATCAGCCAGGAAATTTTGCGGGGGGACTGATCAACATTGCGACCGAAAGCTATCCCTCGGATTTGAAGTTTTCCGTCTCGTCCTCCGTCGGTGTGGGCACGGAGACGCATTTCACCAGCGGCTTCATTTCGGACCATCGGGGGCAGTGGGATTTTCTTGCCCTCGAAAGTGGCCTGCGGGACCTCCCCGGCATCGTTCAGGGACTCTCGTCAGAGAAGATCCCGACCACGTTCAAGAACGATGTGCGCAATGCGTTCGAAAAGAATGCGAACGGAAAGGCCGCACAAAGGCTAGGAAGCCGACTGAATCGGGTCTCAAGGTCGTTTAACAACAACATGGCGCCGGTGCAGGGCAGCGCGCCGGTCAACCAGAGCTACTCGT
>NZ_JBDGQQ010000151.1:0-12252 GCF_042218895.1 Salinibacter sp.
ACACGGTCAAGCACCCCCTCTTCGCCCGGACGCGCTCTCGACTGCGAACGCTGCTTCGCTAGCGACGTGAACGCACTGCCCAAAGGCACGCCCGGCTCATTCAATCCAAAACTACCGCGGGGCGCTTTCCTCAGGAGCCCTCTTTCGAAGAGCGTAATCCGGAGTTTGGGACACTACTTGAGTTGAAAGCTCCTTCTGGTCATGCGCGTCATTGCCTGCAATTCCGCCTACGGCCGAGGAGGCATCGGCCAGCACTTTGCCCAGCTGGTTGAGGAGGCCCGGGCCCGCGGGATGCTCGGGCGGTACTACGCCCCGGGGCTCAAGGCCGACGACGAGAAAGGGCGACGCGTTGAGAAACGGCGGTGGCACGACTGGGTGGTGCAGTACACGCCGGTGCGCTTCAGTCCTGGGTGGCGGAGCGTCCTGTACAACGAGTTCTTCGACCGCCAGGTGGCCCGCCGGTTGGACGCGCCCCTCGGGCGGTTCATGGGCTTCGTGGGGAAATCGCTCCGCAGCTTCCAGCGGGCCGCGGCCCTCGGCGCCGAGCGGCTCGAACTGGTGGCCGCGAACAGTCACGTTTGCAACGTGAAGCAGCGCCACGACTGGGCCGACGAGCAGCACGGCCTCGGGGACAGCTGGCTCAACGCCGCGCAGACGCGCAAGACGCGTCGGGAGTACGAGATGGCCGACGCGATTTACGTGCATTCCGAGTACACCCGCCAGTCGTTCCTCGACGCGGGCATCCCGGAAGACGCGCTAGAGCGCACCTTCCTGCGGGTTCACCCGCACTTTCAGCCACCGGCGCGGCGCCCCGACGACGACACGTTCCGGGTCGTCTACGTGGGCCGCGTAGAGGCGACGAAGGGAATCCCGCTCCTGCTCGAAGCGTTTTCCCGGCTCTCGATGCCCGACCGGCAACTCACCCTCGTCGGCGGCTGGTCGACCCGGCGCATGCGCAAGTACATGGAGGAGTGGCTCACCGACGAGCGGATTCGCGTGGCGCCCGGCGACCCGCGCCCCGCGCTCCACGAGGCCGACGTGTTCGTGCATCCGACGTACGAGGACGGCTTCGGCTACGCCCCGATGGAGGCGCTCGCGTGCGGGGTGCCGGTCGTCGTGACCGAGGACACCGGCATGAAGGAATACGTCCGCGAGGGCCGAAACGGATCCGTGGTGCCCACCGGCCGCGTCCCGCCCATCGTCGACCGATTGGAGCATCTTTATCGGCACTCGCTGTCTGCGACCACGTCCCTCCTTCCCCCTTCGTACGACAAGGAGCGGACCGCGCCCCTCGCGGACGTGCTGGCGGAGGCCGGATGTGACGGGGGATAGGGGCGTCTTGCCGACCGCTCCGACGCAGCGGGGGCACTCTTCTGTTTTCGCGGTAGCACCAGACGAACGATGCGCATTGGCCACTACGACGCTCGGCTCTGGGCCCAGGGCGGCATCGCCTCGTACGTCCGGCGTGTGGGCCAGGCCCAGGCGCGAACGGGGCACGACGTGGTCTTTCTGTGCCGCGCCAGCGAGGGCGACGCGCCCTCGAACACGCTGGAGGTCGAGAACGACCGGGCGCTGTTTTCTGCGGCCCAGGCTCGGGGGCTCGACGTGCTCCACCTGCACGGGCCCGTCGAGACGCTTCCAGAGGACCGCGTGCCCACCGTCCGCACCGTACACACCAACGATGCGTCCTGCCCATCGGGCTCGCGGTACCTGAAGCGAACCGGGCAGCCCTGCGATCGCGACTACAGCGTCGCGGGATGCCTGTGGGGCCACCTCGTGGACCACTGCGGCAGCCGCCGTCCGCACAACACCTGGGCCAACTTCCAGCGCATCCAGCAGGAACAGACGCAGGCCGCGGCGCTCCCGACGATCACGGTGAGCCGGTTTCTCAAAGAGCAGATGATCCGGTCCGGGTGTCCGGCGGAGACCCTGCGCGTGCTCCACTCGCCGGCCCCGACCCTCTCCGGAACGTTCTCCCCCCCGCCCCGGCGAACGCCGCCCCATTTCGTATTCGCGGGGCGCATCGAGCCGCAGAAGGGCCTGGACTGGCTGCTTCGGTCCCTCGGCGCGGTGGACGCGGACGTGCACCTGGACGTCGCCGGCACGGGAGACGAGGGGTATCTGGATACCCTGGACCAGCTCGTCGCCGACCTGGGCATTCGGGAGCAAGTGACGTTTCACGGCTGGCTCGACGAGGACGCGGTGTACGCCCTCATCGAGCAGGCGCGGGGGGTCGTCGTCCCCTCGGTGTGGCACGAACCGGCTGGTCTCGTGACGCTGGAAGCGGCCGCCCTCGGGCGCCCCGTCGTCGCGAGCGAGGTCGGTGGCATCCCGGAGTACGCTACCGACGCGTTCGCGCTGCGCGTGCCGCCCCGCGACACGGAGGCGCTCGCCGGGGCCATCACGACCCTTGCGCGCGACCCCGACCGGGCCACCGCGATGGGCCGTCGGGGGCACGACCAGGCCCGGTCCGAGTTCGCAATGGACCGCTTCCTGCGCCGCCTCGACGCCTTCTACGACGACGTTCGATCCTCTACGCAGCAGCCCGTCTCCTCGTGACGATCGACCTCGTGTTTCCGGTCCTGCCCCCGGCCCTCGACGGCATCGGGGACCACACGGCGCGGCTCGCCGAGGCGCTGTCGGACCGAGCGTCGGTGCGGGTGCTCACCGCCCAGGCCGAGGCCGCCCCGATCCCCGGCGCGACCGTGGAGCCGGCCTTCTCCTGCCCGCCCCGGCGCGGCGTGCTGGCGCTGGCCGACGCCGTCGCGGCCGACCCGCCCGACTGGCTGTTCCTGCAGTTCAACCAGTTCAGCTACGGGCGCTGGGGATTGAATCCCTTCCTGCCAGCGGCGCTCTACCGGATTCAGCGGCGCTGCCCGGGCACCCGCCTCGCGGTGCTCTTCCACGAAGACTTTCTGCCGGCCAGCAGCTGGCGGAATGCCCTCATGACCACCTGGCAGCGCGCACAATTCTGGGCACTGGGCCGCCTGGCCGACCAGGTGTTCTTCTCCATCGAGCCGTGGGTCCGGCAGTACCGGTCGTGGTTCCCCGAGACGCCGGTCGACCACCTGCCCATCGGCTCCAACATCCCGCGGGTCGAGGCCGAGCGGGACGCTGTGCGGCGCCGCCTGGGCATCAGCGAGGAAACGTTCGTCCTGGGCGTCTTCGGCTCGCTGCACGCGTCCCGGTTGCTCCCGCACATCCGCGCGGCCGACGATGCGGTCCGTCGCGAGACTGGCAACGCCCTGCTCCTGTACGTCGGGCCCGACGGCGAGGACGTCCGGCGCGCAATGGACGGGCGTGCCGTCCTCGATGCCGGGCGCCTACCGGCCCGCGCCGTCTCGCGCCACGTCCAGGCGATGGACGTGTACCTCGCCCCGTTCGTCGACGGGGTGTCCACCCGGCGGGGCTCCTTCCTCGTGGCCCTCCAGCACGGCGTGCCCACGGTCGGCACCCACGGACCACTGACCGACCCGATGCTTTCCGATCAGGACGGCGAGGCATTCGTGCTCGCGCCGGCCGACGAGCCGGACGCATTCGGGCGAGCGGCCGCCGCATTGTATCGCGCTCCGAGGCGGCGCTCCGAGATGGGGAGGGCGGCGCAGCACCTGTTCGAGAGCAACTTCGAATGGGACACCATTGCCGACCGGGCCCTGCGTGTCCTCACTACTCATAACCGCCCCCCAGTGTCGGCATGAACGTTCTTATCCTGATGCCCCTCGCCGAGCAGCGCGGAGGCGCCGAGCAGATGCTCCGGGTGCTCCTCAAACAGGTGGACGGGATCGAGCTCGATGTCTCGGTGGTCTTCCTCGAAGAGGGGCCGCTACACGCCGAGTGTCGGGACATGGGGATTCCGAGCCGGGTCGTGCCGGCGGGTCGGCTCCGGAACCTGGGCCGGTTCCTGCCGACCGTTCGCCGGATCGCAGAGGCGACCGAGCAGACGGGGGCCGACCTCATTTTTAGCTGGATGGCGAAGGCCCACCTCTACGGGGTGGCGGCCTCATGGATGACCGGCGTTCCGAGCGCCTGGTACCAGTTTGGGCTTCCCCAGAGCACGACGTGGCTGAACCGGCTGGTGTCCCTGCTTCCGGCGGCGGGGATCGTCGCGTGCTCCCGCACGGTGGCCGAGGTCCAGCGGGAGCAGTGGCCGCACCACGCAACGAAGGTCGTCCGCCCCTGCGTGGACCTCGATCGCTTCGACCCGACGACGCTCCCCTCCCCTGCAGAGGCCCGCCAGGAACTGGGCCTCCCCCACGACGGGCCGCTCATCGGCATGGTGGGCCGGCTGCAGCGGTGGAAGGGAATGCACACGCTCGTCGACGCCATGCCGCAGGTTTTGGCCCACCATCCGGACGCCCACGCTGTGATCGTCGGAGGGACGCACCCGGGGGAACCGGGGTACGCGACCGACCTCGACCACCAAATCGCGGAGCGTGGACTGGAGGATCGCGTCGTGCGCGTCGGCTTTCAGTCGGACGTGCCGCGCTGGATGACGGCCATGGACGTGTTCGTCCACGCCTCCGATCGCGAGCCGTTTGGGATCGTCATTCTCGAGGCGATGGCGCTGGGCACGCCGGTCGTGGCCGGGGCCCGCGGTGGCCCCACCGAGATCATCACGGAGGGCGAGGACGGATTGCTGGCCCCCTACAACGACGCGGAGGTCCTGGCCCGGCAGATTCGCCGGTATCTCGATGATCCGGACTTTGCGCAACGCGTGGGGACCGCCGCTCGCCAGCGGGCCCTACACTTTGCCCCCGAGGCGTATGCCGAGCGGTTCGCGGGGACAATCACGGACCTCGCCCGGGAGCCGACCAGCGCCTCCAAGAAGATGCGCCAGATCTTCTAGGCGGTGTTGGGCGAAAGGTGACGCTTCCCTGTGCCGTCCGACTGCATTTTTGGATGTGTCTCTACCTCGCAGCTCATTCTGCATAACCTCGTCGTCATGGGTTCCGCGTCGTGGCGTCGGCTCAACTGGTCCATACAGTTCTCGGGAAGGGTGGGGGTGTATCTGTTCGGGCTGGTCGGGACCGGCGTCCTCATTGCCCTGCTCCTCCTGGATCAGGTCCGGGCCGCAGTGGCCTTTACCGCCCTCGTGGGGCTGGTTGCGATGGCCATGATGCAGATGCGGCTCGCGATCGTGGCGGCGCTCGTCTTCCTGATTGTTCTCGGGGATCTCCGGCGGCTTCTCCTCCCCGTGGCGGAATGGTCCGGAACGGATCCACTCCTGGTCGTGGGACCGGCCTTTGCTCTCATCGCCACGGGGTACACCTGGGCGTCGGGTCGTCTCTCCTTCGACACGCCCGCCGCGAAGTGGATGCTTGCGGTCATGGCGATCATGCTCGTCCAGATTTTCAACCCCCGCCAGGGGGGACTCATCGTGGGGGTCGCCGGCATCATGTTTCAGTTGGTCCCCCTCCTCTGGTTCTGGCTGGGTCGGGCGTACGGACACCGGGACGTCCTACAGACCCTTCTCTTCCGCGTCGTGCTCGGACTGTCGGCACTGGCCATGCTGTTTGGTCTCTACCAGAGCCTCGTTGGATACCTGCCGTATCAGCTTGAGTGGTACCGTACGGCCGGCTATATCGCGCTGGGCACCCCGGAGACGGGCCTCGCCCCCATCACCTTCTTCGCCTCGAGCTCCGAGCACAACATTTTTGTCAACCTCGGCCTAATCCTCCTGTGGACGCTCGTGCTGTTCAGGCATTGGGAAGCACTGTGGCCGATCCCCCTTTTCTTCGGAGCCCTGCTCCTTACAGGATCGCGAGGGCCGGTCGCCAAGGGACTCGTGACGATGGCCGGGCTGTGGGCCATCCTGGGCCCCTCCCTGAAAACCTGGGTGCTGCGCGGGGGCCTAGCGCTGATCATCGCCGTGGGGGGGCTGTACCTCGGCCTTTCTGGGCTCACCCAGCGTCTGAGCGGGGCCCCGAAGCACATTCAGGCCCAGATCGAGCGGCAGGCCGCGGAGTTTGTCCACGGGTCGGGGAGCCATCAGGGAAGCAGCACGGCCAATCACCTCGGCATGCTCCTGTACGGGTACCGGCTCGGCCTTCAGCGTCCGCTGGGCCATGGGCTCGGGGCCGGGACGAAGGCGGCGAAGAAGTTCGGGAACTTCGGCACCACAGAAACGGATCTGGGCGACTCCATTCGGGCGCTCGGCATTCCGGGCGGGCTGGCGTACCACGGCCTCGTGTTCGTGCTGGTGCTTACCGGATTTCGACTCTGGCGGCGAGAGCGGAGCCCCCTCAGCATGGCGTTCCTCGGGTTCATGGGCATTGCGTTTCTGGCCTGGTTGAGGGGGGGACACTACGCCGTCACGCCGCTGCTCTGGTTCTGCCTCGGGGCCATGGATCGCTTGTGGAAACAGGAAACGGTAACGGAGTGAGATGGAGATTGGCATCGTAACAAATGAGATTGGCCCGGGGAGTGGACAGGGTCGGGTCAACTACGAGGTGGCCCAGGCTGCGTGCGAGCGGGGGCACCACGTGGTTCTTCTGTCGAGTGAGGTGGACCCACAGCTGGCCGCAGCCCGAAACGCGACGTGGATCCAGATTTCTGCAGAGAACTGGCCGACCCGGCTGCTGAAGGACCAGGTTTTTGCGTGGCGGAGTGCGCGCTGGCTCGAGGCGAATGCGTCCCGACTCGATGTCGTCCTGGGGAACGGGTGCAACACGTGGTTCTCCCCGGACTTCAATGCCGCCCACTTCGTGCACAGCGCGTGGAAAGAGTCTCCCGTGCACACCTCGCAGGTCCAAACGGGTCCCTACGCGTGGTATCAGTGGCTTTACACGACGGTGAACGCCTACTGGGAAAAGAGGGCCTTCAGGGAGGCCGGAACGGTCATCGCCGTGTCCGAGCAGGTGCGGAACGAGCTTGTGGACGCCGGAATCCGGCGGGACGCCATCCGGGTGGTCCATAATGGCGTCGATACGAGTGAATTCAAGCCGGGGCCTGCTGAGCGAGCCGACTTGGGCCTTCCGGAGAACGTCCCGCTGGCCCTGTTCGTCGGCGAGATTCGTACGCCCCGAAAGAATCTCGACACGGTTCTCGAAGCCCTCGATTCCGTCCCCACGCTGCACCTCGCGGTCGCGGGACGCCGGGCGGAAAGCCCCTATCCCGACATGGCCCGCAGACTTGGACTGTCCGACCGCGTGCACTTCCTGGGCTTCCGGAAGGACGTGCCCGATCTCATGCGCGCGGCGGACCTCTTCGTGTTTCCCTCGCGGTACGAGGCCTGCTCGCTGGTCCTGCTCGAAGCCATGGCGTCCGGGCTCCCCATCGTCACGGCCCAGACGGCGGGCGGGGCCGAACTCGTCGAAGATTGCTTCGGGCGCGTGCTGCCCGACCCCAACGACGAGCAGGCGCTTGCCCAGGCCCTCGATTCCCTGATCGGAGACCCAGAACAGTTGGAGGACATGGGCCGCGCGGCGCGATCAGCCGCCACGCACCACACGTGGTCGAACATGGCGAACGAGTACCTCGCTCTTTTCGAACAGGAAGATTCGCGTTCGTAGCTGTTATTCCCCACGATTCGCATGATTCGTCGTGCCCTGCAGAAGATTAAGTTTGAGTACACCTCTTTCGTTGCCCGAGACCCAGCCCGCGCTCCCTTGTACTGGCCCAACATCTGGTGGCAGCAGTACAAGATCTGGCGGCATTACAGAGACGAAGGGGCTTCGCCGGGAGCGTGCTTCGTGAGCTCCGATACGGAGTTCGTCCTGGACGGCTTTCAGGGCTCGGCCAACAGCTTCGCCGCGGCGGCCTTCCAGGCCAGTCAGGAACGCCAGGTGGCGATGGCCCACCACATGCACGCCCCTGCCCAGATCATCAAGGCCGTCCGGAAGGGGATTCCCACGCTGGTGACCCTTCGTGAGCCGGTGGGAACGGTGCTCTCGGTGACCAGCCGGTGGCCGTACATTTCTGTGCAGCAGGCCCTCCGGAGCTACGTGGGGTTCTACGAAAAAATTGGCCCGTACCGCCGAGGGTATGTGCTCAGCACGTTCGAGGAAACCACCCAGCATTTTGGTCGCGTGATTCAGCGGGTGAATGATCGGTTCGGCACTGACTTCGACGTCCGCGATGACGCTCTTGAGAGGATGAAGGCCAAACACGGCCCGGAGAACCCGAGTGCGACCGAGCGGCACGAGCGCCAGGTCCTGAAGACTGAAAAGGCGGATGAGCTGGAGTCTCTCGACTGTGCTGAGCTCCTGCGTGACGCCAGAGATGTCCACCGCAGAATGAAGGCGTCCGTAAAATGAAGCGTCCTCCCCGAATCGTACGAGTCCTGAGGGCGGAGAATGTCGGCGGGGCACCGGAGGCGTAAAACGGAACCCTCGATGGATTCACGTTCCAAGCAAGTCAGCGAGGCCTTGCCATCTACGGGGTCTTTTCAATCGTTGCAGGTGGGCATGGAGTGGCTCCCGGAGTCTCCGGGGAGTGGGGTGGGGCGCGTGTACCATGGACTGATTCGGCACCTGCCCGGGGAAGGAGTGGGGGTGTCCGGGCTCGTCACCGGCTCGCCGCAGGTTTCGGCTTCCGGCGCACCCGTCCAGGCCTTCGCGGCGCCGGATGCATCGCTTCCTCGTCGACTCTGGCGGTTGCGCTCCGCCGTTCGTTCCCGCACCGCAGAGCACCGCCCCGACGTCGTCGCCGCTCACTTTGCGCTCTACACGCTTCCTTACCTCGACCTCCTGGACGACATCCCGCTGGTGATCCACTTCCACGGGCCCTGGGCGCGGGAGTCGGACGCCGAAGGCGACTCGGCCCTCGTGGTTCGTCTCAAGGGGTGTGTTGAGCGCATCGCCTACCGACGCGCACACCGGTGTATCGTGCTCTCGGAGGCCTTCAAGTCGCGGCTGGTGCACACGTATGGCGTGCCCGCGAACCGGGTGCGCGTGGTGCCCGGCGGGGTGAACGTGGACCGGTTTGACGTGGCCCTGTCCCCCGCCGACGCCCGGACCCGGCTCGGATGGCCCCCCGACCGGCCGACTCTCCTCGCCGTCCGTCGACTCGTGCGGCGGGTGGGGCTCGGGACCCTTGTGGATGCCATGCAGCACGTTCGAGCCCGCGTGCCCGACGCGCTTCTCCTGGTCGCTGGCAAGGGCCCTCTCGCCGACGAACTCCGAACGCGCATTCGGCACCACGACCTGGACGACCACGTGCGGCTCCTCGGGTTCGTGCCCGACGAGGAGCTTCCGGTCGCCTACCGCGCCGCGGACCTGTCGGTGGTGCCCACCCAGTCGCTGGAGGGGTTCGGGCTCGTAGCGGCCGAGTCGCTGGCGGCGGGCACGCCCCCGCTGGTGACGCCGGTGGGCGGCCTCCCCGAGGTGGTCCGCGATCTCTCCCCCGACCTCGTGATGGAGTCTGCCTCGACCACGGCCCTCCAGGAGCACCTCGTCGCGGCTCTGAACGGGTCGCTCTCGCTGCCCGGTGGGGCGGAGTGTCGCGACTTCGCGGCTGCCTACTACGACTGGCCGGTCGTCGCCCAACGCGTCCGTGCAGTCTACGAGGAGGTGCTATGAGCAATCCCCGCGTTCTCTTTTTGGATCAGGCCGGGGTGCTGGGCGGGGCCGAGCTGTGCCTCTTGGACGTGGCCCGGGCCTTCCGGACGACCAGTCGCGTCGTTCTGTTCGAAGACGGGCCTTTTCGGGAGCGGCTCGAGGATGCCGGAATTCCCGCGGAGGTGTATCCGGCCCCGCCGGCCCTGCTGGACGTGAAAAAGGCGGCTGGCTGGACATCGGCCCTCCGGGCCGTGCCCGGCCTCGTTCGGCTCACCGCACAGGTCGCCCGCGCGGCGCGGGACTACGACGTGATCTTCGCCAACTCGCAGAAGGCGATGCTCGTGGCGGGGCTCGCTGGGATGATGGCGCGTCGTCCCGTCATCTGGAGCCTGCACGACATGCTCACCGCCGGGCACTTCAGCGCGCTCAACCGACGGGTGGCCGTGACGGGGGCGAATTGGCTCGTGGACCACGTCATCGCAAACTCGCGGGCGACCCAGTCTGCATTCCGGCGGGGTGGAGGGCAAGTCGAAAAGACGACGGTCGTACACAATGGAATCGACGCTGGCCCGTTCGAGGCGGTCGACTCCTCCGACCTTGAGGCCCTGCGCGAGGAGCTCGATTGCTCGGGGGCCCCGCTCCTGGGCGTGTTCGGTCGTCTGGCGCCGTGGAAAGGGCAGCACGTGGTGCTGGAGGCGCTAACGGACCTCCCCGACGCCCACGCGCTGCTCGTCGGCGACACGCTGTTCCGGGGCGACGAGCCCTATGAGGAGACGCTACGGCGCACCGCCCGGCACCTGAACGTCGCGGACCGGGTGCACTTCCTCGGCTTTCGGGACGACGTGCCGCGGCTCATGACGCTCGTGGACCTCGTCCTGCACACCTCGGTTGCCCCCGAGCCCTTCGGGCGCGTAATCGTGGAGGGCATGCTGGCCGGAACCCCCGTCATTGCGACCCGCGCCGGAGGCCCCACGGAGATCGTGCGGGAGCCGGACACGGGCGTGCTCGTCCCGCCCGACGATCCCCAGGCGCTGGCAACGGCGGTCGAGGATCTTCTCTCGGCGCCCGACCGCACCCGCTCGATGGGCCGGGCCGCGCAGGCCTACGCCCGCCGACACTTTTCCCTCGACCGGATGCGGCGGGGCGTAGAGCGCGTCATTTCCGAGGTGTGCCGGGACCCTCGCTAGCCGACCGACGCTCCCACGAACCACGAATACGGCGTGCTACTCATGAGCGCATCCGAACCGGTTTGGGAATCGTTTGCCCAGGACGCTCCTTACTGGTACGTGGACATGGCCCACGACGGCGACATGGACCGCTTCTGGCGCGAGGGCCGGCGGACGGCCCACCACCTTCTGGAGCACGCCCGCCCCCATCTTCAGCAGACGCATCGTGTCGTCGAAATCGGCTGTGGGGTGGGCCGCGTTCTGCTTCCACTGGCCGAGCACTTTGATCGCGCCGTGGGCGTCGACGTGGCCCCCACCATGCGCCGCCTGGCCCGGACGCACGCCGAGGAGCGCGACCTGCCGGTGCGCGTGGTCGAGCCGGGTGCGAACTGGGACGACGCCGACACGGACCTCGTGGTTTCGCACATCACGTTCCGGCACATCGACCAGTGGTCCGTGATCGACTCGTACATTCGTCGGACGCAGGGCACGCTGAATCCTGGCGGCGTGGCCGTCTTCGGGTTCGACACCCGTCCCCGATCGGTGCTGTACCGGATCCGCAACGCGCTCCCCGACCTGCTCTTGCCCAAGGCGTGGCGCCGGGGGGCCCGGGGGATTCGTCGCCCGCCCGACACGATTCGTTCGGCGATGGCCGAGGCCAACCTGTCCATCGTGGACGAGGTCGACCGCCGGAGCGCACACCACACCTTCGTCGCCGTCCACTCCGAATGAACCGCTCTGTCGAACGTGCGCCCTCATTGATCTTCGATCCCCGGGGCACGCTCCGAGAAAGCCAATTGTCGACATCCATCGAGTCGCTCCTCAGACGGATGTAACTTTCCACGTTCGATTCTCATTCGCATCTTGGTCAGCAATCGGGGAAGGCGGTCCGTCGGCCGGTGGCTCCCTCCCACGGAGGGGCTCCTGGGACGGCCCCAATGGTCCGGACCCTCTTCGGTCACGGGTCGCCCTCCGATCAGTCCGTTCGGGGCGTACCTGCAAGAGCTGGCATGAAAGTTGATCCATCCAACTGCCGTGGGAGAAGAGCCTTCCTTCTACACGGATCAAGGCCAGGATGCGAGTCGAGATTTCCCTCACACTGTTTCTTGTCTCGGTTGAGTTTGGACGAGCTGCGTGGTCCCCCTGCAATTCTCTCCGCGTCCTGCTCCCCCGATTCCTCCGCCGGATTCAGGAAGTAACGGGCGGGGCGCTCGTTTCTGTGTCTCTACTCGCACTTCTTTCTGCCACCGTTCTGGCCTTTACGACGGTTCCGCGCTCGAACACCGTGACGTTACCCGTCGAAGTAATCGGGCCGGACGGGCACACGCGATCCGTCACGGTCGGCGCTGATGACGTGTCGCAGGTCGACAGCCTGTATCTCCGGGCGTACTCGATCGGGTATCCCTACTGGGAGGAGTACGACGTATCGAAGGCCTCCGTTCGCATCAACGGCGGGCCGTGGACCGATCTGACCGACGCCATCGCGACCTGCAAGTATCCGGAGTCCGCATTTGACTGCATCGACGGCCCGTACCACACCCTCCGGCTTGAGGTGGCCGTCGCCGACGTCGGCGGCACACTCGTGGATG
>NZ_JBDGQQ010000152.1:0-15622 GCF_042218895.1 Salinibacter sp.
AAGCTCAAGGACCGGATGGTGGAGCTTAACGACACCATCAACTGGCAGCCCGACGCCATCGGCGAGGGGCGCTTCGGCGAGTGGCTGGAGAACAACGTGGACTGGGCGCTCAGCCGCCGCCGCTACTGGGGCACGCCGCTCCCGGTGTGGGAGAGCGACAAGGAGGACTCCGACTACTACGAGGTTATCGGCTCCGTCGACGAGCTGCGCGAGAAGTGCGGCGACCAGTTGCCGGAGGACGACGATGAGATTGACCTCCATCGCCCGTTCGTCGACGAGTTGACGTGGGAGGGGCCGGACGGCGGCACGATGCGCCGCGTCCCCGATCTCATCGACGTGTGGTTCGACTCCGGCGCCATGCCGTACGCACAGTGGCACTACCCCTTCGAGAACGAGGAGGACTTCGAGGCCAACTTCCCGGCCGACTTCATCGCCGAGGGCGTCGACCAGACGCGCGGCTGGTTCTACTCGCTGCACGCCATCGCCACCCTCGTCTTCGACGACGTGGCCTACGAGAACGTGGTCGTCAACGGCCTCGTGCTCGACGAGGACGGCAACAAGATGTCGAAGTCGAAGGGCAACACGGTCGAGCCCTTCGAGGTGATCGACGAGTACGGGGCCGACGTGGTGCGCTGGTTCATGATGAGCAACGCGCCGCCGTGGGAGAACCTGCGCTTCAGCGAGCGGGGACTGCGGGACCTGCGCCGCACCTTCTTCGGCACCCTCGAGAACGTCTACAGCTTCTTCTCGACCTACGCCAACATCGACGGCTTCCGGTATCAGAAGGACCGGATGCCGGTCGCCGAGCGGCCGGAGCTCGATCAGTGGATCATCAGTCGCCTCCACACGACGACGCAGACGGTCCAGGAGGCGCTTGAGGACTACGATCCCACGACGGCGGCCCGGGCGGTCGAGGAGTTCGTGGAGGAGCTCTCGAACTGGCACCTGCGCCGCTCGCGGAGCCGCTTCTGGGCGTCGAAGCGGGGCGGGGACGGAGAAGTGGGGGGCGGCGGCACGGTCGCGGCCGAGAAGAAGGAGGCCGCCTACCAGACGATCTACGAGTGCCTGGAGGCCACGGCGAAGCTGATGAGCCCGATCGCCCCCTTCTTCGGCGAGTGGCTGTACCGCGTGCTTACCGACGTGACCGGCAGCGAGGCCGACTCGGTCCACCTCGCGTCCTTCCCCGAGGTCCGCGAGGACGAGCGGGACGAAGCCCTGGAGCACCGCATGGGTCTGGCCCGCACCATTGCCTCCACCGCCTTGTCGCTCCGCAACCAGGCCGAGATTAACGTGCGCCAGCCGCTGCCGCGCATCCTCGTGGTGACCGGCACGGGGGTGCCCGAGGCGGAGGTCGAACAGGTGAAGGACGTGATCCTCGACGAGGTGAACGTCAAAGCCATCGAGTACGTGGAGCACACCAGTGAGGTGGTGAGCCGCTCGGCCAAGCCCGACTTTAGCCGGCTCGGCCCGCGCCTCGGCGACCTTGTGAAGGCCGTAAACGAGAAGGTGCGCCAGCTCGACGACGACGTGATCGACGAGTACGTGCGAACCGGCGAGCTCACGCTGACCGTCGACGGGGAGGAGGTCGAGCTCGGCCCCGAGGACCTCGTCATTCAGAGCGAGGGCATCGAGGGGTGGCTCGTCGAGCAGGAGGGGGATGTGACCGTGGCCCTCGACACCGAGATTACGCCCGCGCTGCGGGCCGAAGGCCTCGCCCGCGAAAGCGTGAAGCGCATCCAAAACCTGCGCAAGGACGCCGGGTTTGAAGTCACCGACCGGATCGAAATCTCGTATCAGGGCACGGAGTCCATCGCCGAGGCCATTGGGCGCCACGAAGACTGGATCCGGAACGAGACCTTGGCGCTGGAGTTGCAGCCGTCTGACCAACCAGCGGGAGAGGCGGTCGAGACGTTCGACGTGGACGGCGAGCAGCTTACGCTTGGCGTCCGACGCGTCGAGCCCGACGAGACACTGGAAGCCTGACTGTTTCGGACGGCGAGTATCCCCTTCGCGTGCATCTTCTTGGAGGACCGATCCAGCATCCATGGCGAACGATACCTCAAACCCCGACACGGACGCGCCGCTCCACGCGCAGTCTACGGACGACAACGACGAAGAGCGCAAGACGCCGTTCTCGGACGAAGAACTGGAGCACTTCCGCGAGCTGATTCTGCAGCGCCGCCGGGAGGCGAAGGAGGAAATCGAACAGATGCGGGAGCAGGTGGACGAGGCTCAGGAGCATTCCGACGACAACACCGCGTACGGCATTCACATGGCAGATGCCGGGACCGACGCGATGGAGCGGGAGAAGCTTCACCTCATGATTGCCCGTCAGCAGAAGTACATCGGCTACCTCGATCGGGCCCTCGAGCGCATCGACAACAAGACCTACGGCATTTGCCGGGTTACCGGCGAACCCATCTCTAGGGGCCGGCTCGAGGCGGTTCCCCACACCGAAATCTCGATCGAGGCGAAGAAGCAAGAAAAGTCCTGAGCGTGGGCACACGGGCGCGAGGCGTCCCTTCCCCTCCACGCTCTTGGCATTACATCCCCACCCCGATGATGCGCGTCCTCTGGATCTCTGCGGCCGTCGTCGTTCTCGACCAGGCCACGAAAGCCACAGTCGTCCGGTTCATGCGTCCGGAGCAGTCCATCCCCGTCCTGGGGGACTGGCTGCGTCTGACATTCACCGAAAACCCGGGCATGGCCTTCGGGATCACCATTGGCCCGCCCGGGACCATAACGGTTCTCGCGCTTATCGCAACCGTCCTCGTAGCGGCCTACATCTACCAGGTCCGCAACGACTACGCCCCGTACCGGTGGAGCCTGGCGTTCATCCTTGGCGGGGCCCTTGGCAACATCATCGACCGGGTGTTCTACGGCGTCCTTCTCGACTATGGCTCGCTCTTTACCGGGCACGTCGTGGACTTCATCCACGTGAGCCTCTGGCAGGGCTTCATTCCCCGAAGCGTCCCGATCCTCGGGGGCTCGTACATGGAGCTCTTCCCGATCTGGAACGTGGCCGACATGTCGATCGTCCTGGGCGTTGTGGGAGTTCTTTTTTTCCACCAGTCCTTCCACGAACGCCGTCGGGCGAAGCGGCGGGCTGCCCGGCAGCGCACGCCACGGATCCGGCGGGCACGAAAGAGCCCTGCGTCGGTTTTTTCGAATCTTGGGCAAGACCTCGGTACGCCCCCGGCGGTGCCATCAGCCTTGTCGGAGATCGGGCGACACGGTCGCACCAACGGCGCGAGGCGCCAGGACGACCCGGAAGCGCGCAGCACGTCGTTTTGGAGGGTGCAGGAGGAGCACATGTAGGCGTTTCGTCGGCGACGCTGTTCAGACGGGGGCTCCCCGGACGTGCCTGTGCATCCGTCTCGTGCAACGTGAAGACGGGTGGTCCGTTACACCGCACGCAAACAGACGACACGCTCTGCCCGAAGCGACCGTGGCGCATCGGCTGCACCCCGGTCCTTTGTCGAATGCACACCCGACGGCTCGCGCCTCATGCCTGACCGTTCGAACATCCGAAATTTCTGCATCATCGCCCACATCGACCACGGGAAGAGCACCCTGGCCGACCGGCTGCTTGAACGCACCGGGACGATTACCGAGCGTGACATGAAAGAGCAAACGCTCGACGACATGGACCTGGAGCGGGAGCGGGGCATCACCATCAAGAGCCACGCCGTGCGGATGCCGTACGCCGCCTCGGATGGGGAGGAGTACACGCTGAACCTTATCGACACGCCGGGGCACGTCGACTTTACCTACGAGGTGAGCCGGGCGCTCAAGGCGTGCGAGGGCGCCATCCTGCTGGTCGACGCGGCGCAGGGCATTGAGGCGCAGACCATTTCCAACATGTGGCTGGCCCTGGAGCAAGAGCTGGAAATCATCCCGGTCATCAACAAGGTGGACCTGCCGGTGGCCCGGCCCGACGAGGTGGCGCAGGCGCTGGAGGACCTGATTGGGGAGCCCGCCGAGGACATTCTGCAGATCAGCGCCAAGACGGGCGAGGGGGTCGACGAGATGCTCGATCTGCTCATCGACCGCGTCCCGCCCCCCTCCGGCGACCCCGACGCGCCGCTGCGCGCTCTCATCTTCGATTCCATCTACGACTCGTACCGCGGCTCCGTCGTCTATGCCCGCGTCTTCGACGGCACCCTGGAGCAGGGGGACACGATGGAGTTCATGTCGAACAAGAAGCAGCACGACGCCGAAGAGCTGGGCATCCTGCGCATGGGGCGGCAGGAGGTGGACGAGCTCACGGCGGGCGACGTGGGCTACATCATCGGCTCCATCAAAGACATTCAGGACGCCCGCGTGGGCGATACGATTACCCAGGCCCACGATCCGGCCGACGAGCCCATTCCGGGCTTCGAAGAGGTGAAGCCCATGGTGTTCAGTGGCATCTACCCCACCGAGACCGACGACTTCGAGGAGCTGCGCGGCGCGCTCGAAAAGCTGCAGCTAAACGACGCCTCGCTTACGTACCAGGCCGAAAGCTCCGCCGCCCTCGGCTACGGCTTTCGGGTCGGCTTTCTGGGCCTGCTCCACATGGAGATCATCCAGGAGCGGCTGGAGCGGGAGTTCGACCTCGACATCATTACCACGGTGCCGAACGTGGAGTACCGCGTGGACGTCGAGGAGGGAGGTGAGCAGAAGACCGTCACCGTTGACAAGCCGGAAGACATGCCGCACTACGGCGACATTGAGGCCGTCCACGAGCCGTACGTGAAGGCCGACATCATCACGCCGAGCGACTACATCGGCAACGTCATCGAGCTCTGTGAGGACCGGCGCGGGGAGTACGGAAGCCAGCGCTGGCTCGACGGGCAGACGGTCAAACTAGAATACGAGCTCCCCCTCGCCGACATCGTCTTTGACTTTTACGACAACCTCAAGAGCGCGAGCCGGGGCTACGCCTCCTTCGACTACGAGGTGCTGGAGTACCGCGAGAGTGATCTCGTAAAGCTCACCATTCTGATCGACGAGAAGCCCGCCGAACCGCTATCCACCATCGTTCATCGTGACGAGGCGCACGAAGTGGGGCGCAAGCTCGCCAAGAAGCTCAAGGACGTCATTCCCCGCCAGCTCTATGAGGTGCCCATCCAGGCCTCCATCGGCCGCCGCATTGTAGCCCGGGAGACGATCAAGGCCCAGCGCAAGGACGTGACGGCGAAGTGCTATGGGGGCGACGTGACCCGGAAGAAAAAACTCTTGGAAGAACAGAAGGAGGGCAAGAAGCGCATGAAGCAAATGGGCGAGATCGACGTTCCCCAGGAGGCATTCCTTGCTATTCTCTCGGTGGACGAAGACTAGTCTGCACGTCCCCTTCGCGCGCCGCGACAGGCAACGAGCCCGATCGAGCATGACGCACGCGCCGAGCCGGCATCTGCAAAGTGAAGTGCGCTTCGGAACAGGGAGCATCGCGCTCGTGGTTGGAATGGTTCTTCTGCTCTGGGGCGCCGGTCCCCACCCGACGGCGGCACAGACGTCCGAGGTCGACGAGACCGATCTCATCGAACGCTACCAGGCAGCCCGACAGCGCCTCCTCGTCCGTCGGCACCTCCAGCGCGAAGGGCAAATCCGCGTACTTCCGCTCGCACAGCTCCCGCTCCCTGCCGACTCCTTGCGCCCGTCCGAGCCCAACCCGCAGGCAGAGAGTACAAGGCATGCCTTTCCGATTCACGACATTCGTGTCGTGCGGCGGTCGGGACGGGAGGAGTTCCGAGAGCGCTTCGCGGACGTGCATTGGTCGTTCCTCGGGTCCACGCCGCGCCACACGTTCCTCGACACCACCCAAACCCGAGACCTACGGGCCCGCCTGCAGGCCCAGTTCGGCGATCCGACCCAGACGCTCGGGGACGCAGCTCGCGACGATGACCGGACCGAGCGGGCACAGTTCGAGTACTGGTTCGTCGTGAACGACTCCATTCCGGTTCAGGTGACAGACACCCGGGGGCCTAGGGGACGGGGCGTGATTGTGATGGCGGCTCGGCGTTATCGCGACCAGCTTCGCAGCCTGCGAGATGCCCTGCTGGCCCCTCTCCGGCGCTCAAAGCGGAGGCCCTACGTCGACTACCACTACGACACCCGCTGCGGGTGTTGGTACCGAACCGGATTCGACGGGCGCACCTTCTTCCTCAGGCGGACGACATCTGCGGCCGTCGGGTCCGGCCGACGGGCGCGTCTCGACACGACGAATGCCCCCCCGAGCCATTCCTCGCCTCCGGCCAACGGGAACTCGCCGTAGATGAGCCGTCGGCCCGCCCAACTCTCGACTTCACCGCACAGGTTAAGCACACATGTCGACCTCCGATCGTACCGAGCGGTCCTCCGGCACGTCCGGAACCGAGGCCAAGAGCGAGCTTCGCCAGTGGGGCGAGTCCTTCGTGGTGGCGGTTATCATCGTGGTGGTCGTGCGGACGCTTCTGTTCGATCTGTTCCGTATCCCAACCCCGTCCATGGAGGAGAATCTCCTGGTCGGGGATTACTTGGTAGTGTCGAAGCTGCATTACGGCCCGCGCATGCCCATGACGCTGGGCATCCCGCTCTCCTCCGCGTTCGTGTCGGGGGGCATCTACCTGCCGGGGGTGACGTTTCCGTACACCCGGTTGCCCGGGTTTGGCTCGATCCAGCGGGGGGACGTGATCGTGTTCAACTATCCCCCCGATGAGGAACCCGTCGACCGGAAGGTGCACTACGTCAAGCGGGTCATTGGCGTGCCCGGTGAAGACCTCAAGGTCCGGGACAAACTCGTGTACGTCGACGGGCGGTCCCTCCCACTGGGCCGGGGTATGCAACAGTACTGGACTGTCACGAAGAGCGACCCGCGCTATCAGATCCCGCGCTCGCGCATGGAGGAGATTGGCATCAGTGCCGTACGGCGCACGCGGGCCGAGAAAAAGGTCCGCGTCCTGGCCACCCCGACGGGTGCTCGCCGGGTGAGTCAGTGGTCCTGGGTCCGCTCGATCAAACCATACGTCGTCAACAACAGCGAGCAGTACGGAGAACGCATGTACCCGGCGGGACGCGGCTACACCCCCGACAACTACGGCCCCGTGCACATCCCTGCGAAAGGAGAGACTGTTGAGCTCACGGCACGAAACTGGCCCCTCTACCGGCCCGTCATCACTCGATACGAGGGCCGGTCGGCCCGGCAGATGACCGACTCGACCTTTGCGATCGATGGAGAGCGCGCGACGACGTACACCTTCCAGCAGGACTACTTCTTTGTCATGGGCGACAACCGGGACAACTCGAAAGACAGCCGGTACTGGGGGTTCGTCCCAAAGGACCACATCGTGGGAAAGGCCGTCCTCACATACTTTTCCTGGAGTTACGAAGAGTGGTCTCCTCGCTTCGGACGCATCATGCAGCCTATTCCGGACAGCGAGGTATTCCGCGAACAGACGGTCATGGAGCAAATTTCTGACAATGAGACGGTGAGCCGTCCTCCGGCGCAGGATTCGGGCCCTGATGGTCGTCGTCGGGGCTCGAGACCTTCCGGGGACCGCGCCGTGCTGGAGCCCACTCCCCAGCGCCCTTTCACGCGGGCGTCGCGGGGGAAGGGTCCAGGCGAGTAGAGACACGCTGGACGATATCTGGAGGACGGCGACGCGGCTTCGGGCAAAATATACCGTCGGCCGGGATCGGTCCAGTCCCCAACCAGCTTTGGAGCTTCGTGGGCAGCTCCCAATCCTGCTGTCTGCCCTTCGGAACCCTGAGATGGCCTCCCGGAGTCGTGGGGAGAGGACGGGCCACACGGCCGTCACTCCATCCATGTGCGCTATCAGCCCGCCCATGACCCGCCCACGAGGAGCATGCTCCCTCGCAGAGGAACTTCAGTCAGGATAAGCGAAAGGGGCTACCGAGATGCCCGCTGCTTCCGGAGTCGGTCCCAAATCCGCTGCTGATCGGTGCCCGGCGGCACGTCGTAGGGATTCTCCGGAAGCTCGACGCGCTTCAGAATCGGATAGCGCTTCTTGTACTTGAAGGGCTGGGGGGTGCCCTCGGGCCCCTGCCCGAGCACGAGAACCATAGTGCCCGGCTCCAAAAGCTTGCCCCGCCCCGAAGACGGCCTCATGTGTCCGCGCGTCGTCTTCCAGGGCTCGGCCCAATCGTAAATCCACTTGGCGTCGGCGTCGATGAGACGCACGCAGCCGTGGCTCGTGGGACCGCCGGTGGGCATCGAATATTGGTGGACGTGGATGCCGCGCGAAGCGTGGAAGTTGAAGACCCAGCGCATCTTCCACTCCTCGCCGGGGGGGCTCAGCGTCGAGATCCGCTTCTTCTGCTTCCAGTTGAAATTGAATCGGCCGCTTGGAGTGGCCGACGAGTCTGGATCGCCCGTGTTGACGACGCCCCAGCGCGCGAGCTTGCCGTACTCGTACGCGGCAAACGCCTGTACGGTCTTGTGGATGATGAACAGCTTCTCGAAGTTGTGAGCGCCTGGGTAGTACCGAGGGAAGGGGGAGTAGGCGCGGAAGTCGAGGCCGTACTTGGTGGGAACGACGAGCGTGTCGCCGAGGCCTGTGTTCTCGATCGTCTGCCGGTTGAGGAGTTCAATGAGCTGGGCCCGTTCACGGCCGAGCTTGGTGTTCCCATCCCCGATTCGGGTGTAGAAGCGATTCCGGGCAATGACGCTGTTGCCACTTTGGTCGTAGAGGATGGCGTACTCGTAGTAGACCTCAGGAAGGTTCCCGAGATCCTTGGCCTGTCGCGACAAGATGTCCTCGATCGCATACTGGTTGAAGTACCCTTGAGCCACGGCGGGGGAGCACATGCTCGCCGCAAGCACGAGTACGCTAAGACTTCCGAGGAGGAACCGTATGCACCTGCGCATAAGGAAGAATGGAAAACGATGGACGACGAAGGAGAAACTGCCTATCCGTAACCTGTGCGCGCGTTTCCTGGGCCCCCGAAACGTATGCTCATTGGTGACGCCCGGCGAACGTCATGGCATGCACTTCTCTGCGGAGATCCTCAACAGCAGATGGTGCTAGGCCCCCGCGGGCGTGCCGAGGAGCTGCGCGTGCCACGACTCGCGGGCAGGCTTCTCGAACGCTCCCTCGCGGAGGGCACCGAGAGTCGTGAGGCTGGGATCGAACACGTGAGTCTCGGCCGTCACGGTTCCCTCGTCCGCGCGTTCCTGGAACGCGGAACGTGAGACGGCCGCTACGGAACCGTCGGGGGTGCGGTAGAGCACGTGAAGAGCCGAAACCCACTGGATGTCCAGGGCAGAGGCCGCGTCGTCGATCGCGTGGGTGAGATCGTCGATGCCACAGCCAGAAATCTCGTCCCCCGCCGCAGGGGTTCCGGCAACGACCAGAAAACGATCGTGCAGGATGGTTGCGGCCCCCTCCACGGCGTGCTGATGCGAGGTCCAGTCGTCAATGAACGCGGAAAGACGATCAAGAAGGGTCGCTTGGGTAGACTCGGGCAAAGGAGCGGTGGTCACGTGGATCCAAAGCCGAGCGTGGTCGGGGAGGTCGGAAAACCGGGAGAGATCAGCCATGCGCAGTGCGGAGTTCAGCTTGGGACGGAATCCAGCGGGGCCTTTTTGTAAGTCGCATTGCCGGTTGTGTTTGTCCTCTTCACTGTAGGGCGACGGTGGGTTGAGGGGCAGGGGGCCCGTGCGTCATCCGAGGGCGCAGCAGTGGGGCACTGCCCTCCACCCCGTGCTCCCGACTGCGACGACGTGCTCTGGGGAACGATTTGCAATGTGAAGATAACAAAAACGAAACGTCGAGAGTCTCGGGCCGACGAATGCTTGCTGTTCCCACCAGACGTTCCCCGCAGGCGGTTCTTCGAACTTGACCCCACATCGCTTATGTCTCGCTACCGCGACCTCGTTGACTGGATCGACAAGCACCGAGGCGTTGCCCTCGATCTCGTTCGCATATATCTGGGCATTGGCCTCTTCGTTCGGGGGCTTCTCTTCGCATACCAGGGGGTCGGGGGCGTCGTGGATCTTTCGTCGTTCTCGCTCGCCTCGGCCGCCCTCGCCCACTACGTGACGTTTGCCCACCTGCTCGGCGGGCTCATGCTGGCCGCGGGCCTACTCACCCGTCTCGCGGCACTCATCCAGATCCCGGTTCTCGCCGGGGCCGTATTTCTCGTGCACCTGGAGCAGGGGCTCCTGGCGGCGAACCAATCCCTTGAGTTCTCGGCGCTGGTGTTCTTCCTCCTCGCGGTCGTGTTCGTGTTTGGACCGGGCAGGTGGTCGGCCGACCGCTACGTCTTCGAGCAAGAGCCGGAACTCCGCGACGAGGAACTCGAGAAATGGTGGCGCGACGAGGAGGTCGAACGGGAGCCGGTGGCCGAACCCGCCGGGGATGGGGACCTGAGGGTCACCTCGGCTTCCTCGACGAGCGCACGACAGGTCGTCGCCGAGGCCGTTGAGGCCGAATCTTGCGCGTGTGGCAACGACCTCACTCATCCGAGGGTCACGGCCGAACCTCACTACGGATGGAGTGCCGGCTTTTTCTTCATGCTCGGCATCTCCGCCCCCGTGAAGGAGGTCGTTTTCTACTGCGAGAAATGCGGAACGGTCATGAAGCGCACACAGGATCCGGAAGTGCTTCGGAAATACCGCTGGCATACGTCCTGAGCAGTCGTGTGAACGTGCGCTATCCTTCCGGCATCCCGGCACGCAGGCCTGCGGATGCGCCGCGGCCCCCGCAGTCGAGACCCCCCTTGCTCAGCAACGAGACCCCGCCATTCAGATCGCCCTTCATCCATGAGCGGCTCTTCGTCGGACTCCGATTCGGCTCCGTCGGCGCGGGGGGAACCTGCGACGGCCCTGGTACTGGGCGGCGGGGGGGCGCGGGCGGCCTACCAGACGGGCGTGCTGGAGTACGTTGGGGAGGCGTTCCCGCGGGCCTCGGTGCCCCTCATGACGGGGGTGTCGGCCGGGTCCATCAATGCCGCCCACCTCGCGGCCGATCCCGGCCCGTGGGCCCGTCGCACCGCGCGGCTCACGAGCTACTGGGAGGAGCTCACGATGGACGACGTGTTCGCGCCCCGCTCCCTCTGGTCGCTGGGCCGGTCGCTGGTGCGGGGCACCCCGAGCGCCGAGCAAACCCTCCTGGACACCGCCCCCCTCCGCGATTACCTCGACCGGCGGCTGCCGACGGACGCGAAGGGATGCCTGACGGGCGTCGCCGAGAATCTGGACGCGGACCGCCTGGAGGGCCTCGCCATCTCCACCTCCAACTATGCCACCCTCCAGACGGTGACGTGGGTGCAGGGCTGTGAAATGCGCGACTGGGAGCGGCCCAACCGAATCGGGCGCCGGACGCGGCTCCACCTCGACCACGTGATGGCCTCCACGGCGCTGCCGATGGTGTTTCCCGCTGTGCGCCTCGACGACGCCTGGTACGGGGACGGGGGCCTTCGCATGCTCGACCCCCTCGCGCCCGCCATCCACCTGGGGGCCGACCGCCTGTTCGTCATTTCCACGCGTTACGAACGATCCCAGGCTGAGGCCACCCGTGCGGCCCGCACGCCCGCCTACCCGTCGCTCTTCCAGATGATGGGCATTCTCGCCAACGTGCTGATGCTCGACGTGCTGGAGCACGATGCGGCCGTGCTGCGCCGCATCAATCGCCTCGTGCGCCGCATCCGTCCGGAGCAGCGCGGTCGGCTCCAGCCCATCGACCTGCTCGTCCTGCGCCCCTCCGTCGACCTCGGCGCGCTGGCGGGCGACTACGACCTGGAGATCGGCGGGGCCATGGGCAGGCTCCTCAATCTCGTGGAGTGGCAGGCCGATCCGCCGCCCGACTGGCTGAGCATGCTTCTCTTCGAGCACGACTTCATTCACCACCTCCTCGAAATCGGCTATAACGACGCCAAGCGCCAGCACGACCGCATCGAGGCCTTCTTCGAGCGCAAGCCGATCGATCAGTCCGCCTCCGCGTCCGTCCGCTCGTAGGTCACGAACCGAAAGCCGTCGTGCGCCTCCACGTTGGTCACCTCGAACACGTCCCCCACGAGGTGCTCGTACGGCGGAAAGTGCGTGTCGCCCTCGTAGGTGCCCTCGATCAGCGTCAGCTCCAGCCGGTCGGCCCGCGGCAGAAACTGCTCGTAGATGGATTCGCCCCCGCCGATGAAGACGATCTCCTCGTCGGCCAGGGCCGCCAGTGCATCGTCGATGGAGGCGTACGTCTCGACCTCGGGGTACTCGTCGAACGGCCCCTGCGTGGTGAGCACCACCATGCGGCGGTTGGGCAGCGGGCCGCCAAACTGGTGCACGATCGACTCAAACGTGCGGCGGCCCATCAGCAGCGCGTGGCCCGTCGTCAGTTCCTTGAAGTGCTGCAGGTCCTCCGGGATGTGCCAGGGGAGGTCCTTGTCTTGTCCGATGACCCGGTTCTCTTCGGCGACGGCGGCGATGAGGACGAGTTCAGGCACGGATGCGTTGTACGTTGAACGTTGGTACGTTGAAGGTTGGGGTGGGGCGGGCGTTTGGGGACGGAGACGCCTGTCGTCTGGTGGAGGGGAAAGAAGTGAGAGAGGGAAGGGGTAAGAGGGAAGGGGGAAGAGGGAGAGTGGCGAGGGGTGTGAACGTGAGAGCTGGGCTATGAACGCTCGCACGCCCGGACGCCCAAACGCCCACACGCCCAGACTTCCACACGCAGAGCCAGAAACGTTTCCGTGACGCGACAAGTCCGCTGAGTCCCCTCTCCAGCGACAGTTTTGCCGAACTCTGCACCGCGTCGAAGATGCAAAGTGCGGCGGAGAATGTCACGAGCACGCCGCCCTCCGATACAGGATCGTCGCGATGGCCGCGCGGGTCGCCGCGGGACGACGCGCCGGGGAGCAGGGGGCCGACATAAAGCCCCCCGAGACCCTGAGCGACGAGGAGCGATCCCGGTGCCTCGGTCTGAAGGGCGAAGCGGACGGAACCGTCTTCCCCGGGCCATCGGGCTGCTCAGGCCCGTCTTCACCGTGCGGCCGCTGGCGTCCGGCGGGCTCGTGACCGAGGGGATCCGTAATTGCTCCGTCTGGGCGTCGGTGATGGTCTGCATGCTCCTCCTGTTCGGGGCCGTCTACAACCCCGGCGTAGGGCAGGTCCCAGGGGTGCAGCCCCTGAGCGCGGCGGCGTGGGGCCTCATCCGCGCTTATGAGCCTCGTGCCGCGTCGAGGCAACAATCCGCAGCGAGCAGTGTCGCGTCCGCCCCGCGCCGGGCGTGTGCCTGGCGAACGGTGGGGCGCCTGGGGCGGACGCCTTTCGGGAAAGAAGCCCGGCCATCGGCGTAGGAAAAGATCCACCTCTCCGTCATCACCCGGTCCCAATGCCGTGTCCGAAGAACCATCCGAACTCGCCGAACGCGGGGAGGAGATCTTCGAACGAGTCGTGCGCCCCCAGCTCGAAAATCGTTCGGACATCGACGATCGCGACTACGTCGCCATTGACGTCGACTCCGAGGACTTCGAAATCGACGCCGATCAGCGGGCGGCGTCGGATCGGCTCCTCGAACGCCACCCGGGAGCCCGAGGCCGCATCTGGTTCCGACGGGTGGGGAGTCGGGTCACCCATCACTTTGGGGGACGATTTCTAAGCGACGCATTCGACTGAAATCCTCTCCCCTCTCGTGCCGAAAGCGGATCCGGTTTCCTCGATGTAGGATTCCCTCTCACAGACCTGCGGAAAGACCACCGACGGCCAGCGTAGAAAACCATCCACACTGCTCACAACAGACAAGCTCCGGCCTCATGACCGAAGACCAATCCGAGCGCGCTGAGCGTGCGAATGAAATTTTTGATCGAGTCATCCGTCCCCAGGTCGACGTGGAGGAGGAGGCCCACAAGTACGTCGCTATTGACGTTGAGTCCGAAGACTTCGAGGTTGACGCCAATCAGCTTGCCGCTGCGGACCGCCTGATTGAACGACATCCAGAAGCAGAGGGACGCATCTGGTTCCGGCGCGTCGGGAGCCGGTTTGCTCATCACTTCGGGGGATGGCCCCGAGAGGAGGACGCAACATGACCACCGGGTTCTTTACCGCTGATCGTGAGCTGTCCCTTTCCCTGGAAGTGCGGGGACCGGACGAAGCCCGGTCGTTCGATGCAGTCATCGATACGGGCTTCAACGGGGGGCTCACCCTCCCGCCTGACTGGATCGATGGACTCGGGTGCCCGCAAGTAGGAGAAGAGCCCCTCGTCCTTGCCGACGGCCGTCAAACGGTCACCCGAGTGTACCGTGCGTATGCGATTCTCGACGAGACCGCCTACGACGTTTCTGTCGCGGAGGCACCGACGCCTCTGATCGGCACTGATCTCCTCTGGCTTCTCCCTCTACGCCGAATTCCAGGCGGGCGGGGCCGTGGAGGTCGACCGGCTTCCCCGGGCATCTGAATGAGCATCCGCGCGCCGCTCTTCGGTTCACAAAGGGACCGACACGCGGGGGCAAGAGCGATCACATCTTTCGTGGTGTCAGCGATGACCCGCAACCCGGCGCCGCGACGAAGTGGCAATTCGCAGCGAGTAGCGTCGCGTCCGCCCCGCGCCGGGCGTGCCCCTGGCGACCGGCGGAGCGCTTGAGCCGGACGCATTTCGGGAAAGACCTCCGGTCGGCAGCGTAGGAAGAGGTTCAACCCCTCCGTCACAATCCAGCTCTCATACTATGCCCGAAGAAAAATCTGAGCTTGTAGAACGGGGGAATGAAATCTTCGACCGCGTCGTCCGCCCGCAGGTGGACGTTGAGGAAGACGCCCAGAAGTACGTCGCGATCGATACCGAGTCTGAGGACTACGAGGTCGACCGCGACGCGCTTTCGGCGGTCGACCGTCTCGAAGAACGTCATCCGGAGGCACGAGGTCGCATCTGGCTTCGCCGGGTGGGGAGCCGGTACGCGTATCACTTCGGTGGTCGACTTCAAGACGAGCCGGAATCATAATGACTGGCGCTCTCACGTCGGACGGCGAACCCGTTCTGCAGTCGACCGTCGAGGGGCCCGCTGGCACTCGGGGCATCGAGGCCCTCGTCGACACCGGCTTCAATGGAGGACTGACGCTCTCGTCCGGGTTGATTGCTGCGCTGGACTTGCCAGAAAAGACCGTGATGGAGGTGACGCTCGCCGATGGGCGCGTTCGCGATGTGCAGACGTACGTCGGTACGGTCGCCCTCAATGGCACATCGAAGCGCGTTTTAATCGCCGAGTCCCCAACAACACCTCTCGTGGGAACCAGCCTCCTCTGGAGCTTCTCCCTCTACGTCGAATTTCAGGCCGGGGGCGCTGTCGAAGTCGCCCGGCTCTCAGAGGGTGCGGAATGAGCGCCCGTCCGCATCCCTTCGTTGCAACACGGGACCGATTCGCGGCGACGGGGATCACGCTCCCAGTGGCGCCAGCGACGACACGTCCCCCAGTGCATCTTCAAGACGCCGCCCCGCCGCGAGCAGTTCGGCGTCCGTCCCGCGCCGGGCGTGCACCTGCAGGCCAATGGGGCGGCCGTCCGCCGACCGGCCCGCGGGAAGGGTGAGAATGGGGTGCCCCGTCACGGCCGTCGGGCAATTGTAGGGGGCAAGGGGGAGCGTGTAGGGGACCGAGACGCCCTCGATGTCGAGGTCGGCCCCGGTGGGGCGGTGCGTAAAAGCCGGGGTAGCGGCGACAGGCG
>NZ_JBDGQQ010000153.1:0-9522 GCF_042218895.1 Salinibacter sp.
GAAGAGACTCCTCCAATATACAACACACACCGAAAATTTAGATGAGGTGACCCTTCTTCAGGACCCTGTGTCCCAGGGCCACTGCGGAGCAGTTCCTAAACTACGGTTCGAGAGGCACCACCTGGGAAACAGCGCCGGCGCCCCCTCCCTGTACCCTCGCAGTTCCTGAATCCGCTGAGATCGAACAGAGGTCGCCGATCAAGGGGGGAGATCCGACGTGAGCGGCCCGCCTAGACATAGAGATCGCCCTCACAGGAGGACCGGCCGTGCCACAGAGTTTTGATCTCGGCCGTCTGTCGGTTGGAGTAGAAAGCTCGGCCATCGAGGCGTCCCCTCCTGTCCGTGACGATGGGTCAACAACAGGCGGCAGCCGAGGGGCTCCAGAAAAAGGTGCCCACGCATAAAAAAAGCGCCCGTCCCCCACCAAAGGCCGGGCGCTGGCAGAAGTGCAGGTGCCAGAAGAGATGACGTGTGTCGGGAAGATCCCCTGACGACACGCGTTTAGTACACACGAGATCTCCGGAAGCACTTTATCATCCGGCGCGTGAAGATTTATCGAATCATAGGTCACAAGCCCTCTGCCGTGCGGGCGGAATCGAGGGGAACTGAGTGCGCCCGGCGTTCCGGCATGGGTCCCTACCTACCGATGCGAGTAACGGGAGGGCCCGCTCAGAGCGAACAGGTTCGGCGCGTCGAAAGAGGGGAGCACTGTTCGATCCCTCGACCATCGGGCCGCGACTCGCAGGTGCCTCAAAGCGCGGTGACCGAGTGGTCTCCGGGCCACGCCGGGAACGATGAGCGAGGCCATCTCTGTCCCTTTCCGGTCCATCTGCTTCACCGATCACTCCCACGCCCATGTCATCTTCCTCGTCTTCTTGGTCTGAGTTGTTCTCACTGAACATCGTTGAGCGGCGCATCGCTCCGCTCCGGGCGGACCGGCCGGTTCTTCTTTCCTTCCTCGTGTTCCTCGTGCTCGCCGGGGCCATCGCCCCCCTGTCGCTGGACTACTGGACGGGTGATCCGGAGTTTCCAGTGAACCTGATCGCGGAGGTGCACGGCACGCTGTTGGATCTGCTTCTCTTTGGCTGCCTGCTGCTCTGGTTCGATCAGAAGGCCGAGCGGAGGCGGCGGATCGAGAAGTACATCAACGCCATCCGCGACCTCCTGGGCTGGGAGAGTGAAATGGCCACCTACCGGATCGTGGGCAACATCCGGCGGCTGAACCGGGAGGGTGCTGCCCCGGAGACGTTGAAGAACGCCTACCTGACGGAGACGGACCTGAAGGGGGCCGATCTCTCCGAGACGTCGGTCCACAAGGCCGATTTGTCCGGGACCAACCTCCAGAACGCCGATCTGTCGGACGCCTACCTCGGCACGGCGGACTTCTCCGGAGCCAATCTCCAAAAGGTCGACTTTTCGGGGGCCCATTTTGGGGTGTTTGCGGGGATGGCGGCGTCGGAGGACGAGCAAGAGACGGTCCTCACGGGGGCCAACCTTCGGGGCGCGGACCTGCGCGGCATCCGGAGTGCTACCGCCAGCACCTTCGCCGAGGCGGAAACGCTCTTCAAGGCCCGGCTCGACGCGGATCTTGAGGCCGAGATCGAGGAGAAGTATCCCGAGCTCTTGGAGCCCCACGCTGCGACACGACGGGGATGATTCTGGCGGCGCGAAATCGGCGATCCACTATTCGTCGCGAAGGGTCGTCGCCGGGTCGATGCGGGCGGCCTGGAGCGCGTGGCCGCTGATTGCCACGAGGGCGCAACACAACGCCACGAGGCCCACGGCCAGGAACGGCCAGGGGGTGAGTGCAATGCGCCGGGCGAAGTCCTGCAGCCACCACCGCGCCAGGAGGTAGGCCGTCGGTCCTCCGACGAGAATTGCAATCCCGACGAGCTTTGCGATGTCCGTCGAGAGGAGGGCCACGACGTTCGTCATGGACGCCCCGAGGGCCTTCCGGATGCCGATTTCCGTCGTCCGCCGCCGCACCGTGAAGCCGGTGAGGCCGATCAGGCCCAGCAGCGCCACGAAGAGCGCGAGGCCCGCCCCCGCCCCCACGAGGCGCCGCGTCTGCTGCTCCGTCTGGTACGCACGTGCGATTTTTGCGTCGAGGAAGCTGTACGAGAACGGAGCGTCCGGAAGGATCTCCGACCAGGTGCTCCGCACCGTCGTCACCGCCCCGGAGGCCCCCGCCGCGAGGCGCACAGACACTTTGCGGTACCAGTCGCCGGGCTGCAGGGCCGAAAAGACGACCGGCTGGATGCCCGCCCGCGCATTCTGAACGTTGAAGTTCGCGACGACCCCGATCACGGTGACAGGCCCCACGTTCTCCCACTCAAGCTCCGCCCCAACCGGGCGCTGGAGATCGAGCTGTTCGACGGCCGCCTCGTTGAGAACGACGTTCGTCGAATCGTCGGTCACGGGCCCCCGGAAAAAGCGGCCCTTCGTGACCGTCAGGTCGTAGGTCTCGTCGAAATGGGGGTCGACCCGGTAGCGGCCCGCGGTGAGGGTCCGGGACGGGGACCATTCGGGGCGGCGGAGGCCGGCGCCTCCGATGCCCGTGCCCACCTGCGGCACCTCCCACGATACGCTCGCGGCCTCCACGCCCGGCTGCGCCGCGAGGCGGTCGCGGGCCGTCTGGATGCGGCGGTAGCCCGCCTCCGAAAAGTCGCGCGGGGCCGAGTCGATCACGAGCATGCGGTCGGTGGGGTACGGGGCATCCGGGTTCGTCGCGAACTGGAGCTGCTCGTGCAGCACGTACACCCCAGCCATGAGCACGATGGCCAGCGCGAACTGCACCACGACGAGCCCCTTGCGGATCGTGCCCGCCGACCACCCAAGCGAGAGCCGATCGCGAAACACCGAGGACGGCTCGAACCCCGAAAGGACGACGGCCGGATACGCGCCGGACAGCAGTCCCACGACGAGGGCCAGTCCCGCCAGCGTTCCGATCGTGACGAGGTCCCACGGCGCCCGCAATACAAACTCGATGCTCAGGAGCTGCTCGAACAGCGGCTGGCCGAGGCGGGCGAGCCCTGCGCCGAGGAGCGTCGCGAGGATGCTCACCAGCACGGCTTCGACGAGGAATTGCCCCGCCAGCTGGCCGCGGTACGCCCCGAGCGTCTTGCGCACCCCGATTTCGCGGACCCGGTCGAGCGAGCGGGCCGTGGCGAGATTTGCAAAGTTGATGCCGGCGATGAGAAGGACCAGGGCCGCCAGCGCGGCCACGAGGTAGATGCGCTGCCATCCGGCGTTGTCGGCGCGGGTGAGATAGATGTCGGTGAGCGGACTCAGGTCTACCGCGAGCGTCTCCTTGACGTCGTCGGGCGCGTGGGCCGCCACGAGGTTCTCGATCGTCGAGTGCAGATTCTCCACGTCAGTCTTTTCTGCGAGGCGGACGTACTGGAGGAGAAACGGTGACTGCCACTGCGACCACGACCGTTTCGGCGCAAAGTCCCACGTGCCCCCCTCCGACAACAGCATCTTGTACTCGGTCCCCCGGAACTGCGTGACGGAGTTGCGGGGCAGGGGCTCCCAGACGCCCGTCACCGTGTAGGACTGCGAGCCGTGCCGCTGAGTTTGCACGTCGAGGGTGCGGCCCACCACGTCGGTCGTCCCGAAGAGGGTGCGCGCCACGTCCGCCCGCAGGACCGCGGAGCGGGGCTCGTCGAGGGCCGTCTCGGGGGCGCCGTGGCGGAGCGGCAGGTCAAAGACGTCGAAGAACTCCGAGTTGGTCAGAAAGGTGTCGCGCCGGTAGTAGTCGCCCTCTGCCCCGAGGGTCACCCAGAGGCCGTACAGCCACGTTCGGGCCTCCACGCCCGGGGCCTCCCGCTCGATCGTCTCGCCGAGCGGGTTGGTCGAGATGAACCGAAGCCGATCTTCCTCGTCCGTCTGCCAGCTGTCGATCCGGTAGATCCGTTCGGCGCTCGGAAAGAGGTCGTTCACCGCCAGCTCGCTGCGCACGAAGAACAGGAGCAGCACGCTCACCCCAATCCCGACGCCCAGCCCCAGGACGTTGAGCGTCGTGACCCCGAGGTGGCGGCGGAGGGAGCGGACGGCGGTGGTCACGTAGTTACGGAGCATGGATGGCGTACGGAAGTGTGGGCGTATGTGAGTGTGGGCGAGGACGCGCGGGTAGACAGAGGTCGCTGACTCTCCTGGACCCCACACGCCCCAACGCAATTACTCCTGCCGCAGCGCGTCCGCCGGGCTGATGCGGGCGGTGCTCCACGCCTGATAGCTCGCGGCGGCGAGGGAGACCAACAGTGCGCCACCGCCCGCCCCGACGAAGACGAGGGGACTGATGTCGATGCGGTAGGCGAACGAGGTCAGCCACTGCCGCACGATGCCGTACGCCAGCGGTGCGGCCACGACCAGCGCAACCCCCACCAGCACCAGGAACTCGCGGTTCAGGTGGAGGACGATGTCCCCGACCGTGGCGCCGAGCGCCTTCCGCACCCCGATCTCTTTCGTCCGGCGCTGCACCACGTAGGCGGAGAGGCCCACGAGGCCGAGGGCGGCGAGGAGGAGCGCGATGACTGTGAGGCCCATCCCCATCTGCCCGATCCGCTGCTCCTCCTCGTAGAGCTGGGCCAGCTGGTCGCCCACGAACTGCGGGGCGAACGGCGTGTCGGGCCGCACGCTCGTCCACGCCGAACGCACCTGGTCGAGCCCCTCTTCGAGATTCTGTGGGTCGAGGTGGATGAGGGCGGCGCGGACGTTCAGGGTGCTCATGTTCGATGCGCGCGGATGAACGCGGAGGAAAGTCGGCTGCACGCGCTGGTAGAGGGGACGGAAGTGAAAATTGTCCACCACGCCGTCGATCGTGCGACGAAGGGGGGACGCACTCTCCGGCTCGAAGACCACGGTCTTCCCGACGGGCGTCGCGTAGCCGAGCGCCTCCACGGCGGCCCGGTTGACGAGGAGCCGGGCCGTGCCGTCTCCGCCGGCCGACTGCATCTTCTCGACGACTGGATGGCTGATGCCCAGCGCCTCGAACCAGCCGGGCGTCACGTTGAGCACATCCCCGTTGCTGTGGACGCGCTCGGTGTTCTGCGCCCGGTAGGTGACCTCGAAGCGACCCGGCCCCGGCCCAATGCCCGCGCCCACGGCCTGCACCGCCGGATCGTCGCGGAGCCGCGTCTTGAGGCGGCGGTACGTGTCGGCACTGTCCACGGCGGGAACCTCCACGAGCCCCTGCGTCCGGAAGCCGAGGTCCTTGTTCTGCAGGTAGTGCAACTGACTGTTGACGAGCCACGTGACGCTGCCGAGACCGATGAGGAGGACGAACTGGACGCCGATGAGGACGTGGCGCAGCGACCACCGGCGCCCCCCACCTTCGCCGAACGAGCCCTCAAAGAGCGACACGGCCTCCTTCCGCGAGAGGACCAGGGCCGGGTAGCTGCCCGCCACGCCGCCGACGAGGAGGGCCAGCCCCACCATGCCGGCGAGCAGTTCGGGGGACCCCCAAAGGTCGAACTGCACGTGCGTGTCCATCACCCGATTGAAGACCGGCACGAGGCCTTCGAGGGCGCCCACGACGACGGGAAGACAGGCGAGCGTCAGGACCAGGGCCTCGATCAAAAACTGGAGCCCCACCTGGCCCCGGGTCGATCCCATTGCCTTCCGCACCCCAATCTCGTGGCGCCGCTCCGTGGAGAGGGCCACCGCGAGGTTCGTGTAGTTGATGCCCACGATGAGCAAGATGAGCACCCCGATGGCCCCGAATGCCCACAGATACCGCGGGTCGCGGTGGGACTGCTGATCGTAGAGCATGCGCGGCCCCAGGTGGATGTCCGTCAGGGCCTGCGTGCGCACGCCCCCAAGCACCGCCTGCAGGTTCGGATCCTCCACCCGCGCCGGACGCACCTTGTTCATCACCGACTCGATCTGGGAGGCCAGGCCGTCGACCTCCGCCCCGGGCTTCGTGCGGAAGTACGTGTAGGCGCCCCAGTTCTGGATTCGGTTCACGTGCAGGGCCACCTCAAAGTCGAAGTGCGAGTAGGGCGGCACGTCCTCGATCACGCCTGTCACCTCGACCTCCCGCTCGCGCCCCGGCCGCTCGATGGTTAGCACCTCCCCCACGACATCCGTGCGCCCAAAATACCGCTCCGCCGCCGACCCGGTGAGCACGGCGGTTCCGGGCTGTTGGAGGGCCTCGTCGGGACGTCCCCGCAGAAAGTCGAACGTGAACACCTCGAAGAACGCCGGGCCGGTGGTGGTGTAGAGCAGTTGCCCCTCCGAAAACCGCTGATCGCCCCGCACCACGTAGGCTGGGCTCTCCTCTCCGTGCGGCCCCACGTAGAAATTCGTGGCCGTCTCGATCTCGGGGATTTGCTCCGCCAGGGCGCGCGGGAGGCGGCGCTGTTCCGCGGCGGTCGCGTCCTCATAGCGCGGAAAAGGAATGGTGGACCACCAGTTGCCCCGCTTGTCGCGCAAGACGCGGTGCACGTCCTCTTCGTTTTTGTGGAAGCGGTCGTACCGCCACTCATAGCGGAGGAAGAGAAGCACGAGGACGCAGCACACGAGCCCCACCGTGAAGCCGACGCCGTTGATCAGCGTGTAGCTCGTGCGGCGACGGAGCGTGCGGAACGCCGTCTTGAGGTAGTTGCGCAGCATGGATGCGTGTGGGCGTTTGTGAGTGTGGGCGTTTAGGCGTGGGAGGAGGACTCGTCCGCACACGCCCTTGCGCAATCATTCGTCGCGAAGGGTGGTGGCCGGGTCGATGCGGGCGGCGCGGACGGTCTGCGTGGCGACGGTAAGGAGGGCGATGCCCACGAGCCCGACGATACAGAGCGCGATCACCCCGACGCCCACGTCCACGGCGTCGGTCATCCACTGGAGCCACCACCGATTCAGGATCCACGCCACCGGGGCGGCCACCACAGCGGCGCCGGCCACCAGGAGGGCGAAGGGGCGTGACAGCCGGGTCACCACGTCCAGGACGCTCGCCCCGAGGGCCTTCCGCACCCCAATTTCTTTGGTCCGCGTTCGGACGTGGTAGGCGGCCAGGCTGAGCAGGCCGAGGGCGGCGATGAGGATCGCGAGCAGGGCGACGCCCCCGACGATCGACGCGAGATCACCGAGGGGCCCGTACCGCATTCGGAGGATGTCGCTGTAAAACCGGCTCTCGAAAGGATACACCGTGTCGAGTCGCTCCGTCCAGGCCCGTTCCAACTCGGTTCGGAGGGCCGCGAGGTCATCCGATCGGGCGCGGACGAGGGCGTGGTTGTACCGGTCGGGGTCGGCGTAGAGGATCACGGGATCGTCCGGCGTGTGGCCCATCATCCCCGTATAGATGTCTCCGGAGCCGGTGAAGTCAAAGTTCTCGACCACACCGACCACCGTGAGGGAGGTGGTTTGCCGCGACGGATCTCCCTGGATGATGCTGGCTCCCAAAATATCCTCCGGCGTGTCGAACCCAAGGCCCTGGACCGCCGCCCGGTTCAGAATCACGGCCTCCTCGGCCGCAAAGCGTTGGTCCCAGTTGCGGAGCGTGGCGCGGAGGGGCAGTCCCATGTCCCGGACGTAGGTCGTGTCCACCGCGTACGCCACGGCCTCCACAGGGGTCTCGACCCGGTCGGAACGGAGCCGGAAGGAGTTGTAGTTGCTGGGCCCGAGCATCAGATTGTCGATGGCCGAGACCTCCTCGACGCCCGGGAGCCCCTCGGCGACCGATTGAAAACGGTCGTAGGACACGTCCTGAAGCTGTACGCTGAGCACCTGGTCCGTTTGCAGGTGATGATCGGTCGTGGCCATCGAGCGGGTCTGGCGAAGCATCGTCGTGGCCGTGACGATCAGGATGAGGGTAAAGGCCACCTGAGCGGTGATGAGCGTCCCGCGGAGCCACGACGAACCGCCCCCCGTCGACGGATCGCCCTGCTGGCTCAAGACCTGAGCGGGGCGGTAGGTGGACAGGACGAACGCCGGGTAGGCCCCGGACAGAAGCCCCACGAGAAGCGCAATCCCGAGAATGAGGGCGAGCACGCCTGGCTGAAACAATGCCTCAAATCCCAGCGGAGGCAGCCCCAGCAGATCGAAGAGGTAGAGGTTGTTGACCATCGGGAGAAGCCCAGAGAGTAGGAGAACTCCGCCCACCGACGCCAGGAGGGCGGTCAGTACGGCCTCTCCCAGAAACTGCGCGACGAGTTGGGACCGGTGCGCCCCGATGGTTTTGCGGACGCCCACCTCCTGGGCCCGGCTGAGCGACCGCGCCACCGACAGATTCACGTAGTTGAACCCGGCAGCCAGAAGGGCAACCCCCGCCAGTCCACTCACCAGCCAGAAGATCCACCCCGGGAGCTGAAGCAGTCCGGAGTCCTCGTTACTGAGGGCCGAACTGAAGCGCATCTCCCCGAGCGACTGCACCGTCAGGTCAAGTGCTTCGGCGACCTCGGGGCGGACCCGGTTCTCGAACAGGGTCGTCGCTTCAGACTGCAGTTCGGGGGGCGTCGTGGTCTCCTCGAGCCGCACGTAGGTGTACCGCGAGTAGATCCGCTCCCACGCGCTGGGATCGGCGGTTGCGGGGGCATCGTTGGCGCGGGCCAAGTACACGTCGGCCGTTACGTGCGAGGGGCCTTCCGGGGGTGCCAGCACCCCAACGACCGTGTATTTCGTCTGTCCCTCGTGCCGGAAGGTCTTCCCAACCGGGGGGGCGTCCCCGTAGAGCCGACGGGCGGTTTCCAGGGACAGGACGGCGGTGCGGGGACGAGACAGGGCGGTCTCCTTCGTTCCCGCGCGGAATCGAAATCCATCGAAGATGGCCCAAAAGGCCTCGTCGGTATGGATGGCCTCAACGTTGAGGCTCGACTCGTCGTGGACGACGAAGGTATCCCCGTTCCGATCGACGGGCGCCACGGCGGCCGCGCCCGCCTCCGTCCCCCGAAGCGCCACCGCAAGCGGCCGCGGAGACGTGGCGTAGTGCATCCCGTCGTCCCCGGCCAGGGTGGTCACACGATGAATCTGCTCGCTGGCCGAATGAAATCGATCCATCCGCCACTGCTGCCGCACGAACAACAGGACGAGCAGGGCCACGGCGAGGCTCACGGACAGTCCGATGACGTTGATGGCCGTGAAGCCTCGGTGCTTCCACAGGGTGCGCCCCGCGGTTTTGAGGTAGCTCCAGAACATGGACTCTTGGGGATTTGGCGTTCGTGCTATAGGACGGTGAGTCTGCTTTCCGGCTTCTGTATTCCGGAGTTCGTCGTCGCCCGATGGTAGGCAATGCCGGCGCGGGCGGCGGGACGGCGTCCCACCCGTTATGAGGAACCTCGACCGAGGGTCTACGCGGGGCGGGCCTCCGCGGCCTCGCGCTCGTCAATCCGGTAGTCCGCCTCGATCCATCCGTCGTCCAGTTCGATGATGCGCTCGCCGTAGGAGGCCAGCTTTTCGGAGTGAGTCACCTGAACGATGGTCACGTCGTCCTCTTCGTTCAGGGTAGTGAGCGTCTCCATGATGTCTTCGCTCTGGCTCGACTGCAGGTTGCCGGTCGGCTCGTCGGCCAGGATCACCGTGGGCTCAATGATG
>NZ_JBDGQQ010000154.1:0-9596 GCF_042218895.1 Salinibacter sp.
GGAAGGGCGGCGGTCTTTACTTTCCGACACGAAAATCCGACGTTGCTCCGTTGAGGCTCTCCGTCCTCCTGGGTCGTCCTCGCCGCGCCACAGGCCGCGCGATTTGCTCCCTGAAAACACGCTAGTGATCGCCAGTGAACAACTCATCCGGCCATACCGTCACGAAACTGCTCGACCGCCTTCAGGAGGGGGAGAGGGAGGCCCATGGCGATCTCTACGACCAGGTTTACACCGAGCTCCGGCAGCGAGCCCACCAGCAGCGGCGGCGGTGGAAAGGCGACCCGACGCTGCAAACGACCGCGCTGGTGCACGAAGCCTACCTCAAGCTCGTCGACCAGGAGGAGCAATCCTGGGAAAATCGGTCGCACTTTCTGGCCGTTGCGGCCCAGGCGATGCGTCACATTTTGATTGACCGGGCCCGGCGGAAGAGGGCCGAAAAGCGCGGTGGCACCGGCTCTCCACTCTCGCTTGAGGAGCTGAAGGAAAAGCTGGGGCGGGAGGCGGCCATGACCGAGGAGGAGGCCGAGGCGTTCGTCGTCCTGGACGAAGCGCTCGACCGGCTAGAAGAGGAGCGCCCGCGGGCGGCACGGGGGGTCGAGTGCCGGTTCTTCAGCGGAATGACGATCGAAGAGACGGCGGAGGCGCTCGGCGTCTCGACGGCGACGGTGAGCCGCGACTGGAAGCAGGCCAAGGCGTGGCTCTACCGCGAGATGAAGCGCATCCGGCAGGGGGACGCAGGGGCGAGCGGGGACCCGGAAGAGGGGGAGAACGAAGGAGAAGCGTGAATGGAGACTAGGTTTGCAGGCAACGTTCCGAGGCGATCTTCCAGGGCGGGAGTGCCTGCGGAACCATGAAACGCGCTTTCCCGAACGGCCCGGTAGGTTCTCCTGAACGTCCAGACGTGCCCTATGTCCAACAACCGCTGGGACAAGGTGGGAAAACTTCTTGAGGAGGTGCGGGCCCTTCCGCCAGGCCGCCGGGCGACCTATCTCAAGGAGCACTGCGAGGAGGACGACCTTCGCCAGGAGGTGCTCTCGCTCCTGGAGACATCTGAGGAGGCGGACACTTTTTTCGGGCGCCTCGAGTCGGCGGTGCCCTCGGAGATGGGCGATGTCGAGACCGAGGCGACCAGGGCCCCGGGGGAGCGCGGTGCCGATCCCCTGGACCTGGAAGGCAAGAGGGTGGAGCACTACGCCGTCGAGGCGCACCTGGGCGGGGGCGGAATGGGCATCGTCTACCAGGCCCGAGACGTCCGGCTCACCCGACCGGTGGCGCTCAAGTTCTTGCCCCCCCGCCTTGCCGACAGCGAGGAGGCCCGGCGCCGCTTTGTCCGGGAGGCCCGATCGGCCGCGAGGCTCGACCACCCCCATATCGCTCGCATCTACGAAACGAGCACGTCCGACCAGGGCCTTCGCTACATCGCGATGGCCTACTACGATGGGGAGACCCTGAAGACGAGAATCGGGCGCGGCCCGCTCCCAGTCCGGAGAGCTCTTCTCTATGCCGAGCAGGTCGCCGGTGCGCTTGCAGAGGCCCACGAGACGGGCATCGTGCACCGCGACGTGAAGCCGTCGAACGTCGTGATCGCCAGCCCCGGAGAGACCAAACTGCTTGACTTTGGGGTGGCAAAGGCGATCAAAGAGACGCGTCTTACGAGGTCCGGGCAGCGTCTGGGAACCGTCAGCTACATGAGCCCCGAGCAGGCGGAAGGCGGCTCCGTGGGGCCCCCTGCAGACGTGTGGGCGCTGGGCGTGGTGCTGTACGAGATGCTTGCCGGGACTCGTCCGTTTGTCGGAGAAGACGAGTTCGCGGTCTTGAAGGCCATCCGGCAGGAGGACCCCGTACCGGTTCGGGAGCGCCGGCCCGGCGTGTCCGCCGAGACCCAGACCACGGCAATGCGGTGTCTGCGGAAGGATCCGGACCAGCGGTACGCCTCCGCAGGCAGGCTTCTCGAAGACATTCAGGCCATTCGCCGGGAGGGCCCGGAGGCCTAGCCGATCCCACTTTCCGTGGGGCGGTCTGGCACGTATCTGGCCCCTGCGGGCGAGCCTCGGACGTTGCGGGGGCATTGGCGGGATGGGGATTCTGCCTACCCTCTCTCTGAACAGCGCGCACCATGACTGTTTTTCTCATCGGCGGCACCGGCTTCATTGGTCGCGCCGTCACTCAGCGCCTCGCCGATGCCGGCCACACCGCCACTGTCTTCCACCGGGGCCGGACGACTCCGGACCTTCCCGACTCCGTCCCCATCCACCACGGTGACCGCGGGGATCCGGAAGCGCTCCGCGACGCGCTTGACACGGCAGCCCCCGACGTGGTTCTCGACGTGATTCCGTACACTGAGGCCCAGGCGAAGGCCCTGACGTCCGTGTGTGCGGGCCGCACCGATCGACTTGTCCTCCTCAGCAGTGGAGACGTATACCGCCAGTACGACGGACTTCGCGGCGCCTCCGACACGCCTCCTGATCCGGTGCCCCTCGCGGAAGATGCTCCACTCCGGACCTCCCGATATCCGTACCGTGGGGCCGATGCTGATTTTGCCTACGCGCACGACTACGACAAAATTCTCGTCGAGGAGCAGGGGCGAGCGGGCACCGTGCCCGCCACTCTCCTGCGGCTGCCGAAGGTGTTTGGGCCCGGCGACAGCGAGCATCACGTCGGGAGCGCGCTGGCCCGCCTGCGGGAGGCCGATGGCGAGCTGGTGCTGAGCGAGCGCGAAGCGCAGTGGCGATGGTCGCGGGGATACGTTACCAACGTCGCCGACGCCATCGCCGCGGCGGTACTCGATCCAGGGGCCGGTGGGCGCACCTACAATGTCGGCGAGCCGGATGCGCTGCCCCAGGCCACATGGCTTCGGCGGGTTGCCGAGGCGGCAGGCATCGATACTGCGATCCGGACGGGGCCCAGGGCTGAACAGCCCGACACTCCCTCCTTCAACTGGGCCTACAGAATGGCGCTCGATACGCGTCGAATTCGTACCGAACTCGGGTTTGCCGAGCCGATCTCGCATCCGCAGGCGCTGGTCCAGACGGTGTCGTGGGAGACCGAATAGCAATCAGGACCTGCACTACCCTCCGTCGACGACGGACCAGTACAGGTCTACGCTCTCCTGGCGCAGGTCCTCAAGGGTGCCGTTGTTCTCGATGACGTAGTCGGCCCGTGTACGGAGCTCGTCCTGGGACAGCTGATGCCGCATCCGGGCCCGAACCTGGTCAGGGGTTACGTCGTCCCGCGCCGTAACCCAGTCAACGCGATCCACGTCCGGGGCCACTACGGCGGCCGTCAGGTCGACGTGCGCGTCCCCACCGGCCTCGAAGAGAAGCGCCGCCTCGTGGACGAGCAAAGGGACCTCTTCCTCGTCCGCCCGTTCCTTCACTGCCTCAAACGCTTCGAACACGTGCGGGTGGACGATGGCATTCAGGCGCCCAAGCTGCTCCGCGTCGTCGAACACCCGGTCGGCCAAGTAGGCTCGGTCCAGCGCGCCGTCCTCGTCGTAGGCCGCTTCGCCGAACGCCTCGACGATGGCGGCCCGCACGTCAGGATTCTCCTGCATGAGCCGTTTCGCCTCAATGTCGGCGTAGAAGACCCGGGCGCCCTGTTCCTCTAGAAATCCACAGACGGTCGTCTTTCCGCTCCCGATTCCCCCGGTCACGCCTAACGTTTTCACAGTGGTGAATTTCGAATGGCACACTTCGCAGCGAGAGACTGCGAGTGTCGACGCCCCCAGCCCGTCGTGCGACACTCACATTTCGACACTGCCCAATTATCCGGGCGGCCAGTCCATACGGCGCCCGCCGAGGAGGTGAAGGTGGAGATGCCAGACCGACTGTCCCCCGTCGTCGCCGCAGTTGATGACCGTGCGGTAGCCGTCGCGCAGGCCCTCCTCCTGGGCCAGGTCCCGAGCCACGATGAAGAGGTGGCCGACAAGGTCCCTGTCTTCCGGATCTAAGTCGTCAAGCGACGGAATGGGCTTGCGCGGAACGACGAGAATGTGCGTCGGCGCCTGCGGATTGATGTCCCGAAAGGCCACGCACCGGTCATCTTCATGGAGAATGTCGGCGTCGGCCTCGCGGTCCATAATCTTCTGGAAGATGGTTTTTTCGGACATGGTCGGTTCCGCAGTCCATGATCAGAACGAAGTCAGAGGTAACGAACGGCTGTAACGTGGCCGCTTTCTCTGCCCCGTAATATACTGGAAGCATCGAATGAATCACAAGGCCTTGGAGGGCCAAACGTCAGCGCCCACAAATGCCACGACGCAGATACAAACCGCCCGAAAACTGTGAAAGGATTGTTGCTCCGAACAACATCAATCTGGGGTGGCCTGTATGAGCGAGTCCACTCAATGACATTTCTCTTTCCTCGTTTCGCCCAATGTCGACGGTCTATATCACCCGCAAGGTCCATTTCAACGCTGCCCATCGGCTCCACAATCCTGATAAGTCGGATGCTTGGAACCGAGAGACCTACGGCAAAGACAACAACCCCAACTGGCACGGCCATAACTACGAGCTGGAGGTGACCGTGGCCGGCGAACCGGATCCCGAAACGGGGTACGTGGTGGACCTCGGCGCGCTGAAGGAGATCGTCCACGAGCGGGTTCTTGACAAGGTGGATCACAAGAACCTGAATTTAGAGGTTGATTTCATGGACGGGGTCATTCCATCCAGCGAAAATTTTGCCATCGCCATCTGGAACGAGCTGGAGGACGCCCTGCCCGCCGGTGAGCTCCACTGCGTGCGACTTTACGAGACGCCCCGCAACTTCGTGGAGTACCGGGGCGAGTAGCCGATCGGCGATGCCTTTTCCTAGTATCTTTCACCATTTCCCTACTCAAAATGGCCGAGAAAAAGATTCAGTCGAGCGGGCTGCGCACCAATGGCGCGCCCGGCATCCCACCGAAGCTCTACGAGCGGCGCGACATCTACGACGAGGATACCTCTCAGGCTCTCGGCGAGCACATCGAGTCGATCCTGGAGATCTTGGGGGAGGATCCCGACCGTGAGGGCCTGGCTGACACCCCGAGGCGGGTGGCCCAGGCCTACCAGTTTCTCATGCACGGGTATGCCCTCGATCCCCGGGAGATTCTCCAACAGGCCGTCTTCGAGGAGGACTACGACGAGATGATTCTGGTAAAGGACATCGAGGTGTACTCGCTCTGCGAGCACCACATGCTCCCGTTTTACGGCAAGGCCCACGTGGCCTACATCCCGGACGGCAAAATCGTAGGCCTCAGCAAAATCCCCCGCACCGTGGAGGTGTTTGCCCGCCGCCTACAGGTGCAAGAGCGCCTTACGCTCCAGATCCGCGACGCCATCGACGAGATCGTTGATCCACTGGGGACGGCGGTCGTCATCGAGGCGAAGCACCTCTGCATGATGATGCGTGGGGCCGAGAAGCAAAACTCGGCGACGACGACCAGTTCTGTCAGCGGCGAGTTCGACAACCATCCTACTCGCGACGAGTTCATGCGTCTCATCGGCGCTACCGAGTAGGCAACTGCGAACTGCGTGCGTCGAGGGGCGAATTGGACGAGCACGCGCGATTCGCCCGTCCCCCTCGACGAGCGTCCCAATTCGAGATTCAACGATGATTGTCGTCGTTACGGGTGCGAGCCAGGGCATCGGGCAGGCCATCGCGGAGGCGTTTTCGGCCCGGGACGGAGCGAGGATTGCGCTGGTTTCCCGGACACGGTCGAAGCTTGAGCAAACGGCCGAGTCGTGTCGGGAGCGCGGTGGCGAGCCCCTCGTGGTGCCGACCGACGTGACCGACGACGCGGCGGTGGCCGACATGGCCGAAGCCGTGCGGGACGAATGGGGCGTGCCCGACGTGCTCGTAAACAACGCCGGGGCCTTTACCTACGCCCCCCTCGACGAACTGACGCTGGAGGGCTTTCGGGACCAGATCGACGTCAACCTCACCGCGGCCTTCGCCGTCACACAGGCCTTCCTGCCCGCGATGCGGGCGCGGGAGTCGGGGCACCTCTTCTTCATGGGGTCGGTGGCATCGATCATGGCGTACCCCGGCAATGCCGGCTACTGCGCCGCCAAGCATGGCCTCCGCGGCCTCGCCCGGGTCGTCCGCGAGGAGACGAAGGACGAGGGCCTCCGCGTGACCACGGTGCTCCCGGGCGCCACCGACACGCCCACCTGGGCGGGCGCCGACATTCCTAGCGAGCGGTTCATGGCCCCGGCGGACGTGGCCCGGTCCGTCGTCGACGCCTACCACCTCTCCGACCGCACCGTGCTTGAAGAGCTTCTCCTCCGCCCGCAGGAGGGAGATGTTTAGGAACAGGCCTGGGTTCCTCACGAAAGCATCTGTATGAGCTCAGTTGAGTGGTAGGCTGTAAGTTCGGTCGGGGCAAAGTCCGACTCGTTCCGGGTCACAATTCCTTCTGCCCCCGCCGACAGCCCCGCTTCCGCAAGATACATATTCTCGAAGTCCGTGTCGGACTCGTAGTCGAGTGCCCGATTTAGCACGGAGCGCCCCATAGGCGCCAAATCCATGAGTTGGTTCAGGTCCTGGACCAGAGGGCGCGGATCGGTGTCGTACACGTCCGTGCCGAGATACCAGAGGGTGCCGAGCGAAAGTGGTGCCAGCACGCTATCGAGTCGATCCTGCTCGACAACGTGGATGAGACGGACCGCCTCTCGGTGATACGGTCGGCCACGCACCGCCGCATCGACCAAAACGTTGGTGTCGAAGAGAATCCGCATGTTGCTTGCGGTGGCGGAAGCTGTGGTGACATGCAGATCATTTATGCTTTCGACGCGCCGCCTCGACTACGGCCCGACGATCGGCCTCCTTCGAAGCTCCGTGATCAGAAGCGTCCGAAACAGAGCCCAAGGCCCCCGCGATCCGATGGGTGACGGGTCCGCGCTCCTCGGACGGAGACGGAGGACCATCACCATCAGTGGATGCAGCCCGACCGCTTTGAACCTCAGAGCCTGTGTGCTCGGTCAAGATCCGGAAGTACGCTTCGACCAATCCGGAGAGGCTCTCTCCCCGCTCTCGGGCAAGCCGCTTGGCGGCCTCTTTCACGTCCTCGTCGATGCGAAGTGTCAGTTTAGACTTCATGGCACCCGGGCAATGATACGTCAATTGACGTGTTGATCAGACGTACATGTCGACCGGAAACTGGTTTCCTGTTACGGATCGTCCGAGAGCCGCTCCTCCGGCAGCCACGCCCACTTCAGCGTGCCGGAGACAAGTGTCGTGTCGTCGTCGGGTGCCGTCAACGTCACGTCCACCTCAATTTGGCCGAGGGGCCGGGACTGGATTTGGGTGCCTTCGTCGTCGGTGAGGGTCGCCTCGGCCCGCACCGCGCTCCGGGCAAACTCATCGAACGAGAGGCCCATCGTGCGCAGCAGGGGCGACGACCCATCCGGTACGTTGAGGGCCACGACGAGCCCCGTTGCCGTTTCGGCCAGCAGGGCGAGCGCCGCGGCGTGCAGCCCCTCGAGGTGGTTCCGCAAGCGCCGTTCGTCGTCGAGCCGAACGGCCACGCGGCGCGGCGTGTACGCCTCGATGTAGCACCCGGCGGTATCGACGAACGGGATGACCTCGCCAACGGCGTTTGTCACGAGGGGACGCCGGAGGCGAGGCGGAACATCCGCGTACCGGTTGGCGATCTGAACAAACGGATTTTTCGACGACATCGGGCAGGCCGGTTGTGAATCGAACAGTGGATTACAGGCCGAAGAGCCCCCTAAACCAGTTCTCCGTAACATCTGAGGGGGCCGTTCACACGGAACGGTAGACGGCAAACGCCGTCTGCGACGCAGGGTCAACGGGCCGTCTGGTCTTGACCGCCGTCAAGATCGGGCGGCCTGTTTTTTGTCTGTGTCCGTTTTGTGAGCCACTTTCTCCCGACTGCACTTCACGATTACGCAACGCCCCGGAGAGACGTGGCCTCTCAATGAACGTACCGGGCCGCGGCTCGTATGTAGGTCACGTTGTTAGCGACCTTCAGGTCCGTCACAAATTCCAGGACCCATCGTATGTCCGGTCCGTCGCTCACAGAAACTGCGCTCGATGAACTAGAGCGTCTTATCGTCGAGAAGATGCCGATCACCCAGCATCTGGAGTTCGAGCTTGCCGCGGACGAGGAAGGACGACTACGGACTTCCGCGCCGCTGAAGCCCAACGCCAACCACATGGGCAGTGCCTTCGGCGGAAGCCTCAGCATGCTTGCCACTGTTACAGGATGGGCAATGGTCCACCAGGTCGTGCAGGACGCGATGGAGGACATGCGACACCAGGTGGAGGTGATGATCCAGGAGAGTGACATCGAGTACCTGCAGCCGATCTACGAAAACATTTCCGTCGTCTGCGAGCCCCCGGACGAGGACACTCAGGAACGATTCCGGAAGATGTTGGATCGGTGGGGTCGCGCACGGATCGAGCTCGAGTGCAAGATCAACGCGGCCGGCGAGCGGGCCGTCACCTTCTTCGGCCGGTATGTGGCTCTAGCCAAGGGTGAAGGCACGGGGGACGGAGCCGCAATCCCGCTCTCTGAAAACGGTCAGGCTGGGACGCCCTAGCGCAGCATCTCTTCGTACATCCGGTACGGCGGTTCGGTCATCCCCAACTCCTCGTACGCCTCCTGGGCCGCCGTATTGTCGCGCTCCACGTAGAGCCGAAGGCCACACACGCCCGGTGTCTCGCGGGCACGCCGCCGCACGCCACGATGCAGTGCCGTGTAAACGCCTTCCCGCCGGTCTTCGGGACGCACGTAGACGCTCTGGATCCACCAGAAGTCGCCGTTGCGCCAGTCGCTCCACTCCGTCGTGATCATGAGCGATCCTACAATCGCCTCATCACGCTCTGCGACAAGATAGAACGCCTGCTCTGGCTTGTCGAACACGGCACGTACGCCAGCACGCACTGTGTCGGGATCGAGGGTCTTATCCTCTGTCTCCTCGGCCATCGCCTCGTTGAAGCGGACGAGGGTCTCGGCGTCGTTGGTCGTGGCACGGCGGAGAGTTAGGTCGTCCGGCATGGGGGCATCACTCCGTTCGTTGACTCAGCTCATGTGATCGGGGACGTCTCCGGAATTAGTTCTCCGCCGACTCGGTTTCTCCTGCCCCTGGGGTCTTACTCACAAGCGTTCGCGGTTTTCGGCCAAATCTCATCACTGATCGTCTGTCGGGCACAAATGCGCCTCGACGGCTGGCCGACATTGCGTCAGAGGAAGCTACCGACTCGCTTCGACCAATCGACCATGCCGAAACGGCCCTCACCCCACCTCCCGATCCTGAATCCTGGATGCCTGCTCTTTCGGATCGGTGACGCTTCCTGAAAACACAGCTCCGGCCGCGGTTCTTGGGGGTTCTTCTTGTGCTGTTCGCGGTCCGGTCCGGGACGCAGAGCAGCTGTGCCGGAAGTGGACGGCGAACTCTGAGGAAGGCCTGTGCTGTGATGTAAAGTATGTGCGGTGCCTTCAAAATAAGCTTCTCCCCAAAAAAGCAGCAGCTTCGTCGCTCTGAGCTTGACTCAGAGCCCCTCTGACGATCGCCGAGCCCTCCCCGTTGGCTGGGTGGGCTCCAGACCGAGTCTGGAGCGACGATGGAGTTCGTTCCTGACGGCCGGAGACG
>NZ_JBDGQQ010000155.1:0-9234 GCF_042218895.1 Salinibacter sp.
CGAGCGTCAGGTGCGGCGGCGTGTCGATGGTGCGCTCGATGCACCAGTAGAAGTCCTCGGTGTCGAGCCCGTGCCAGGCGTAAATCTCGATTCCGTTCCTGGCGAGAGCAGCGGCAATGTCATCCTGCGTCGAGAGCGGATTGCAGCCACTCCAGGCCACCTCGGCACCGCAGGCCTGCAGCGTCTCGACGAGCACGGCGGTCTCCTTCGTCACGTGAAGACAGCCGCTAATTTTGTAGCCCTCGAACGGCTTCTCATCGGCAAACTCCTCGCGGAGCTGCATGAGCACCGGCATCCGGCTTTCGGCCCATTCAATGCGCTTGCGGCCCTCGTCGGCCAGACTCAGGTCGCGTACCTTGTACTGTCCTTCTTTGTGGTCCATGTGTATCGATGTGGTTGGCGTGCAGTGGACGTGCGTGCGGAAATTAAGTCGGGACGTGGCCCCTAAGCCCCCAACGGCATGTGCCGCTCGGGTCTGGCATCTAAGAGAACCACACAGTCGTCACGTGCCAGGGTGTTTGGTAATACATCGGTTGCTACTGTGTCCTGGTGAAACAGTTTGTAAGTTTGGGGGAAATCTCTCCCCAATTCATCGATGCGCTTCAGGGCCATCTTCCGTCCCCACCCCGCTGGCGGCTCCCCGCCAGCAGCTGTCGTCTCGTCGCAGAGTGGAGGGGATTGCCCACGGGCATTGTAATACCAAATGCCAACGATAACTGTGCCCTTTGCGTCGGGATGTTCGGGAAGAAAATGTCGCGAGGCGCGCCTCGCGACGGACCTTCCTTTTGAGCAGAACGATCAAATGTACACCGATTCTCGGCAGTCGGTATAAAGCAGGGGAGCAGCGTCCGGCATTCTTCCGTAACCCTTCTGCGGGGCAACAGCAATATTTTTTACCCCACGGATCGTCGAAGGGACTCATCTCGACGATCCTGTGATACCTTTTGGAAGCGCTTTCAACAGCGAGACGCTAACATCATTTTATAAAGTATCGCGTACGCATCGAATGTTGCCTCACGCCATTCAACGGCGCAGAAGGGCTGTTGTGTGTTGTACGCGACCGTCACTTCGGGTTTGCTCTGCACAGTCTGCCTCTCATTTCCCCTTCTTCCCATGCTGCACGATACGACGCACGCACAAACCGATACGACCATCGTTCGCCAGCTCGACACCCTCAGCGCCGACGATGTTCCCCTCGTTGGGGGCAAGAATGCCTCCCTCGGCGAGATGATCAGCGCGCTGAAGGAGACGGGCATTCGGGTGCCCGATGGCTTTGCCACGACCGCCGATGCCTACTGGCGCTTTCTGGAGGCCAATGACCTTTCGGAGACCATCCAGGCAGAGCTTGGGGCGTGGGCTGCGGGCGAACAATCGCTCAGCGAGACCGGCACGACCCTCCGCACAGAGATCCGACACGGGACCTTCCCCGATGATGTCGCGGAGGCCATTCACGAAGCCTATCGTACCCTCGGCAGCAAATACAATACGGATGCAGTGGACGTGGCCGTGCGGAGCAGTGCGACGGCCGAGGATCTGCCAGAGGCGAGCTTCGCGGGCCAGCAGGAGAGCTACCTGGACGTGCGCGGGGCCAACGCCGTGCTCTCCGCCTGCAAGCGGTGCTTCGCCTCTCTCTTCACCGATCGGGCGCTGGACTACCGCGACCAGCAAGGCTTCGATCACCTGGAGGTGGCCCTGTCCATAGGAATCCAAAAGATGGTACGCGCCGACAAGTCCGGCGTCCTCTTCACGATTGATACCGAGACGGGCTTCCCCGACACGACCGTCATCAACGCGGCCTACGGGCTCGGCGAGAGCGTCGTGAAGGGCCTCGTGAACCCGGACCAGTATACCGTTTACACGCCCTTCGTAGACGATGAGACACTGACCCCCATCCTGGAGAAAACAAAGGGCGACCAGGACCGAAAGATCGTGTCGACGGGAGAAGGTGGCACCGCGACGGTCCCGACCACCACGGCGGAACAGGAGGATTTCGTGCTGTCCGACGAGGAGATCCTGATGCTCGCCCGGTGGGGACAGACCATCGAGGCGCACTACGACCGGCCCATGGACGTGGAGTGGGCGCGGGACCGCGACAGTGGCGACCTGTTCGTGGTGCAGGCTCGGCCCGAAACGGTGCAGTCCCAGCAGGCGGCGAGCACGCTCCGGACCTTCCGGCTCACGGAAGAGGGGGACCGGCTGGTGACGGGGCTCGGCATCGGGAAATCGATTGTGTCGGGTCCGACCCGGGTGCTCGACAGTGCCGACGAGGGTGAGCGATTCGAAGACGGGGACATTCTCGTCACCGAAATGACCGATCCGGACTGGGGCCCTCTCCTGGAACGGGCCGGCGGGGTGGTTACGAACCGGGGCGGGCGCACCTCTCACGCCGCCATCGTGAGCCGCGAGCTCGGCATTCCGGCCGTGATTGGGTCCGAGACCGCGACCGAGGTCCTCCGCGACGATCAGCCGGTCACCCTCTCCTGCACCGACGGCGACGAGGGGCACGTCTACGACGGACGGCTCGACTTTGAGACCGACGAGATCGACCTTGAGGCTCTTCCGGACACCGACACGCGGATCATGCTCAACCTGGCGAGTCCCGCCGCGGCCCTCGACTGGTGGAAGCTGCCCGTGGAGGGGGTGGGCCTGGCCCGCATGGAGTACATCATCAACAACATCATCGAGGTGCACCCGATGGCCCTGGTCGCCTTCGACGAGGTGGACGACAAGGGGGCCCAGCGCCGCATCGAGGAGTTGACGCGGGACTACGACGACAGGGCCGAGTATTTCGTGGATCATCTCTCACGCGGCATCGCCACGATCGCCGCCGCGCAGCACCCGCATCCCGTCATCGTTCGCCTCAGCGACTTCAAGACCAACGAGTACGCCGACCTCATCGGCGGGCGCGGCTTCGAACCGCACGAGGCAAACCCGATGCTCGGCTGGCGCGGCGCCTCTCGCTACTACAGCGACGCGTACCGCGAGGGCTTTGCGCTGGAGTGCCGCGCCCTTAAGCGGGTGCGCGACGAAATGGGATTCACCAACGTCGTCGCCATGGTCCCCTTCTGCCGCACGCCGGAAGAGGCGGACCGAGTGCTCGACGTGATGGCCAAGCACGGCCTCAAGCGCGGCAAGAACGACCTGGAGGTGTACGTGATGGCCGAGACGCCCTCCAACATTGCCCTGGCCGACAAGTTTGCGGAGCAGTTCGACGGCTTTTCGATCGGCACCAACGACCTGACCCAGCTCGTGCTGGGCGTGGGGCGCGACGCGGAGCGCCTCACGCACCTCTTCGACGAACGGAATCTGGCGGTGAAGCGGATGATTGGTACCCTGATTGAACAGGCGCACGCGGCGGGCCGTCCAGTGGGCATCTGCGGGCAGGCCCCGAGCGACTACCCCGAGTTTGCCGAGTTCCTCGTCGAGGCGGGCATCGACTCGATCTCCGTTACCCCGGACAGCGTCCCCGACGTGCTCCGGCACGTGGCCCGGGCGGAGGGGCGGGCAGAGTCGTCCTGAATGCTCTCGTCACACTCATCCTTACACAAGTCACACTCATCCTTACACAAAGAGCATCGTCAGGACCGTGTAGAGGACGATCGCCAGCCCCCCTGCCACCGACGCCAGCGGAAGCTGGGTATTGACGTGATCCATCAGGTCCGACCCCGTGGCCAACGACGAGAGCACTGTCGTGTCCGAGATGGGCGAGCACTGGTCGCCGTAGACGGCCCCGCCGACCACCGCCCCGAAGCAGAGCGTGATGAAGAGGGGATCCTGCGAGAGGCTCCACGCCAGCGGCATGGCCACCGGAAAGACGACCGCGTAGGTGCCCCACGAGGTGCCGGTCGAAAAGGCGATGATAAGGCAGAGCACCACCAGCAGGCCCGGTAGGAGGGTCGGCGAGAGGGACTCGCCGACGGTCGCCACCACGTACTCGGCCGTACCCACGGCCTCAGCCACCTCCTTCAGCGACACGGCCAGGGCTAGAATGATGGCGCCGATGGTGACGCCCTTGCATCCGTCGATGAACCCGTCCATCACCTCATCAAAGTTCATTCCTTTGAACAGTGCGACCCCCATCCCCACCAGGACGGCCAAGACGAAGGCCTCCGCGATGAGCAGAAGCGGATCGTTTTCGCCTCCGGTCCATCCCAATACGAAGTACGTGTACAGGTATGGAAGAATGGCCACCCCCAGGAGTGTCCCGATGGGCCCGATAAAGTCGACGAGGCTCGGGGTGTAGTCGTCCGGCACGTTCATCTCGGTGAGCTCGCGGGAGGTGAGGGGGGTGGCGTCGTCGCGATCGAGCTTGCCGGTCGACCGGGCCCGCTCGGTGGCGTCGCGCATCTTTTTGCCCGGCACGTACGGCAGCTTTTCCCACGCGAAGAGGAGTGTCATGGCCACCGCGAAGAGCGCGTAGAAGTTGGCCCAGATCGAGGAGAAGAAGAACTGGATGCCCTCCTGACTCGTCTCGAAGAGCGGAATTGTGCCGGCCACGAGGCCGCCCACGTAGATGGGCCACACGTTGAAGGGAATGATCGTCGCGGCGGGCGAGGCCGTCGAGTCGACGACGTAGGAGAGCTCCTCGTGCGACACGTCGTGCTGGTCGCCGATGGGTCGTGCCGTCGCTCCGGTGAGGATCGTGGAGATGGTGCCCCCCTGGTGGAAGACAAGACCCATGATCCAGGTAAAGAACTTGGCCGTCTTCGGCCCGGTCACCATCTTCTGCCCTGCCCACTTCGCAAAGCGCAGCGCACCCCCGGTGCGCGTCCACAGCCCGATGAGTCCGCCGAGCGCCCACAGGTATACCAGTAGGATGAGGGCGAAGTCTTCGGTCCCAATGGCCGGGAGCAGGAAGGCATCGATGATGTTGACCTTGCCCGCGATGATGCCCCCCGCCGCGATGCCGATGAACAGGGCGCTCACGACCTCCTGCAGCCAGAACGCCAGGACGATGGCGATCAGGGGCGGCAGCACCGACCAGAAGCCGTAGTGCCCATCGGTCTTGGGAATGTCGCCGGCCACGTACACCGCCGCGCCGAGTCCGCCCAACACCAGGGCCGCCACCACCCAGCGCCGCCACCATGGGCCTCCCTCGCTGGCGTCGTCGGAAGTGGGGGGATCAGGGGCGGCGGATCCCGTCTCCTGAACGTCAGTGATTGGAGTGTCGGGGTCGGCGGTGTCGGACATGTGGGGCATAATGTTATTGGCGTCGAGCTCCACCCCCCAATTAAGGCATCGACAGCTACGGACGCCAACTTTTCCCGAGAAATCCAGCCGGTCCTGCCGCAGACAGGCAGTCCGCTCCTTCTACAGAAATTTGCTGATCCGGGGGCGATCGGCCGGGTCGTCCGGAGCCCCCCTGAACGATTGTCCGGAGGCCGCACCGTGCACGATTCCATCGGGGCGCCTTCTCGGTTCAGATGGCCCGACGGTGCTCCCGCCGACGCCTCCCCCTGGAGCCACGCCGGACCGGATGGGGAGAAGAGAGCTTCTTTTGCTTCTCCAGCCCAATCCCTCAACCGTCCTTACGCTGTCGTCCGGAGGGCTTCTGCGGTGGGGGTATCGCCCCCGTAGAGGGTGATGGCGTGGCCGAGGGTCGCCTCGTTGTTGAGGCATTCGACCACGGCCTGGGCCACATCCGCGCGCGGGACGTCGTCGCCCGAGCCCGGATCTGCGTCGAAGTAGCTTGCGACGTGGCCCGTGCCTGCTTCGTCGGTGAGCCGGGTTGGGCGCAGGATCGTCTCGTCGAGCGAGGACCGCTGAAGCGCCCGGTCGGCGAAGTGCTTGGCCACGATGTAGGGTTTGAGTGGTCCCTGACGGGACTCCGGATCGCCGGCGCCCCGGGAGCTAATCATGATGAACCGGTCGATGCCTCGCTCCTCGCAGGCGTCGACCGCCCGCTTCGCCCCCCAGAGGTCGACCAGAATGGTCTTGTCCCATCCCGTGGAGCCTCCCGCCCCGGCAGTGAACACGACCGCGTCGGCCCCGTCGAGCGCCGGGGCAAACGTGCCTTCCAGATCGCCGTGGCGAGGCTCCCCGCCGCGGTCGCGGACCTCGTCGAACTGGTCTTCGGAGCGGACGATTCCGATAGGCTGGTGGCCCGCGTCGTCGAGACGCGGAAGGAGCCGGCGTCCGATACCGCCGTTTGCGCCAATGACTGCGACAACCATCTGTGTTTCGGAGAGCGATTGGTTGGATGAATGGGCTTGAGAACAGCGGCCCGACTAATTGAGGTAGGGCCGAGCGTCTTCGGCCAGCGCCTCCAGGCCTCGGGTCGCGGCGCGGAGCCGCTCCCGGAGCCGCTCGAAGCGCTCGCGGTGCGTCTCCGTTGGGGGGCGGAGGGACGGTTGTGTGACGTAGCTCCAGTTGAAGACACCAGCTAGGTCATAGATGTCGCCCCGTATCTCCTCGAGTTCGTCGGCGCGAGCCTCGGCCGTGTCTACCAGCGCATTCAGCTCGTCCGACTCTTCCTCCGCCTGCGCCTGGAGCTGCTCGTGGAGCGAGTCGGCCCGTTGAGAGGCCCGGAAGGCCGACTTCTGCTTGGCCAACACGTCGAGCAGGAAGGATTCGCGCCTGCGCCACTCCCCGGCCGTGAGGTCAATCTTGGGGTCTTCCTGCACCTTTACGGTCTCTGTTACCTGCGCGTCACCGGCGTGGAGCGTCACCGTGTAGGTGCCGGGCTGCACGAAGGGTCCCTTCGGCTCGAGTGGATACTCCAGTTCCGGCAGGATGGTGTCCGGCTCGACGACCCCCGACTCTTCCTCGTCGTCCGCGCTGGTCTCGGTCGGGGGCGGCGGGTGGGCAAGGTCCCACGTGATACGATGGATTTGTCCCGTCGCGGTGGGCCCGTCGAGGCGACGGACCACTTCGTCGTCTGGATTGCGCACCACGAGTTCGACGGAGTCGGTGGGGGCCCCAAGGTGGTAATGGATGAGGGCGCCAAACGGGGGATTTTCGCCCGCCCACGAGGCTTGCCCGCGGTAGGACGTGTTTTTCCAGAAGTTGTGGATGGTGGCGGGCTGAATCGAGAACAGGTGTGCGTCCGCAGTCTTCACGGACGCCGACCACTCGGCGATCGGGGTCGTGTCGTCGAGGATCCAGAGGCTGCGGCCATGCGTGCCCACCACGAGGTCCTTTTCCCGCGGGTGGATCTTGAGGTCATCGTAGAGGGTGGTGGGCAGGCCGGAGTCGACCTCCGTCCACTGCTGCCCGGCGGTCGTGGAGACGAACAGCGCGTGCTCGGTGCCGAGGAAAAGCACGTTCGGATTGTCGGGGTGCTCCACGATGACGTTCACCGACCCTGCATTTTTGGTCGTAAGGCCGTCGGTGATCTTGGTCCAGGTCTGTCCAAAGTCCGTGGTCTTGAAGACGTACGGCGAAAAGTCGCCGTGCCGGTGTCCATCGAGCGTCACGTAGGCGATGCCTTTGCCGGCCGCCGAGGCGAGAGCCCGGCTCACGTAGGTCGTATCGCCCACGGCGTCGATGTTGCTGCCCACCTCGGTCCACGACTCGCCGCCGTCGCGGGACACCTGCACGTTGCCGTCATCGGTTCCCACCCACAGGATGTCGGGGCTCAGGGGCGATTCGGCAATGGTCGTGATCTCGCTGTAGCTGGCCGTTCCGTCGTGCTTCGACAGCATGCCTTTGTGGCCCGGCACGCCCATGAGCGACAGGGAGTCCCGGTTGATGTCTTTCGTTAAGTCCTTCGTGCGGGTCCAGCGAGCCCCTTTGTCGCGGGAGATGAAGAGGCGATTGCCCCCAAGATAGACCGTGGAGGAGTCGTGGCGGGAGACGTGCGTGGGGGTCACCCAGTCGAAGCGGTAGTTCTCCCCCTCCGGCGCCATTGGCCCCACGGCCATGTTGTCCCCTGTCACCGGGTCCACCCGGCTCACGTCGCCGTTCTGCGAGCCCACAAAGACCGCTCGCGGCCCGGCCACCTGCTGGTACATGCCGTCGCCGAAGCCGATCTGTTTCCAGTCGTCGTCGATGATGCCCTTCCAGCGGCGCGTCGCGCTCGGCCCCATCCAGGAGTGGTTGTCCTGCATGCCGCCGTAGACGCGGTACGGGGTGCGCATGTCGGTGCCGATGGCGTAGAATTGCCCGATCGGAAGGTTGTTGATGCGGCGGTAGGTGCGGCCGCGATCCCAGGACTCGTGCAGGCCCGCGTCGCCCGCGAGGTAGAAATGCTCCGGGTCGCCCGGATCGATCCACAGTGAGTGGTGGTCGCTGTGCACGCCCACGTCGTAGCTGGGGCGGGTGGGCATCTGGGTGAAGGTCTTTCCGGCGTCTTCGCTCATGTAGAACTCCGTCGCCATCACGAAGACACGGTCGGCATCCACCGGGCCCGCCACGATGTGGCTGTAGTACATGGGCCGTGGGTTCAGGTCGTTGACCTTCGTCCAGGAGGCGCCCGCGTCACTGCTCCGGTAGGTGCCGCCCTCCTCTGCGTGCTGGACGAGGGCGTAGACCCGACTGGGCGCCGCGGGCGTCGTGGCGAGGCCGATCCGCCCCTTGTCGCCCCCTGGAATGCCGTTGGTGAGCTCCGACCAGGAGTCTCCCCCGTCCGTCGTCTTATAGATTCCGCTCCCGGGCCCGCCGCCGTTGAAGCCCCACGTGCGGCGCAGGCGCTGGTACGCGGCGGCGTAGAGTACGTCGGGGTCGTCCGGGTGCATCGCCAGGTCAACCACCCCCGTGTGCTCGTTCACGAAGAGGACCTTCGTCCACGTCTCCCCGCCGTCGGTCGTTTTGTAGACGCCCCGCGCGTCGGACGGCGCCCAGAGGTTGCCCAGCGCCGCGACGTAGGCCACGTCCGGATCCTTGGGGTGCACCTTGATGCGCCCGATGTGGCGAGTGTCTTCCAGGCCGAGGTGCGTCCACGTCTGGCCGCCGTCCGTGGAGCGGTACACGCCGTTGCCCCAGGCGCTGCTCTGGCGGTTGTTCTGCTCGCCGGTCCCGGCCCATACGACGCGGCGGTTGGACGGCGCGAGCGCCACGTCGCCGAACGTGCTCACCGGCTGGTCGTCGAAGAGCGGCTGCCAGGTGGTGCCCTTGTTCGTCGTCTTCCAGAGGCCGCCCGAGGCGGTGGCGGCGTAGATGGTGGACGGGTCGCCGGGCCGGGCCTCCACGTCGTGAATCCGCCCGCCCGTAACGGCAGGACCGATACTGCGAAACGTCAAGTCACTTAATGCTTCGGTGGAGAGGGGGGCCGGCTGCTGGGCGTGCGTAGGCGCC
>NZ_JBDGQQ010000156.1:0-6672 GCF_042218895.1 Salinibacter sp.
CAAGGTCGACAGGCCCGAGCGTAAGTTCCGCCCGCCCGGCCTCCAGCTTCGAGAGGTTGAGTACCCCGTCGAGGGTCTTCAGCAGGCGCTCGCCGCTTTTCTGGATCAGGCCCGCAAACCGGGAGACCGCCGCGTCCTCGCCGGCCTCCTCCCCGATCGCGTCGGCAAACCCGATCACCGACGTCAGCGGCGTGCGGATCTCGTGGCTCATGTTGGCGAGCATCGCCGACTTTGCGCGGCTGGCGGCCTCGGCCTCCGCCCGGGCCTCTTCGGCGTTCTCCCGGGCCTCCTCGGCGTCCGCCCGGGCCTTTTCGGCGTCCTCCTTCGCCTCGCGCAGCTTCTGCTCCCGCTCTTTCAGCTCGGTGATGTCCCGGGCCTCCGGAATCAGAAGCGTCACCTCTCCCTGCTCGTCGGTGACCGGCCGAATGGAAAAGTCCGCGATGCGGGTCTGCTCGCTCCCCTGAACCGGGCGCTCGTAGCGGACAAACTCCCCCTCGGCCGCGCGCTGGATCGCCTCCTTGAGCCTTCGTTTCGACTCCGGGCCGGTCTGGGCCCAGTAGGTTTCCCAAAGCGGCTTCCCCACCACCTCCTCCCGCGTGAGGTTGCCGAACTGGAGGGCCGTGTCGTTGACCTCAATCACGGTCCCGTCCGGCTCCAAAAGCCCGGTGAACTGGTACGTCTGATTAAAGATCGCCGAGAGCCGCCGCTCCCGCTGCTTCCGCTCTGTGATGTCGGTGTAGATGGCGTAGACCTCCGGAGGGCCGTCGCTGGGGCGCCGGCAGGCCACCTGAAGCTGAAAGTCCCGGACCCCATCGGGCGTGTCCCGCCGGACCTCCGCCCGCAGAACCCCTTCCTCCAGCGCGCGGCGGCCGAGGCTCCGCGCTTCGCCCTCGGCCGGAACGAGAATCTCGCTTACGTCCTGTCCCCGAGCTTCCCCCGCCCCGACCCCGAAGGTCTCTTCGAAGGCCGCGTTCACCTCCGAGACTTGCAGCTCCTCTGGGCCGTGGGCCTCACAGCGGACGACAGGGGTCGGGAGCGCCTCGAAGAGGGTTTCGAGCCGGCCGCGCTCCTCCTCCCGGGCCTGCTCGGCGCGCTTGCGCTCGGTGATGTCGAGGATCACTCCATTGAACACAATCTCCTCCTCCCGGCGCTCGGGCACCGATGCCCCCAGGGCCCAGATGCGGCTCCCATCCGGGCGGTCGAAGGGCGTCTCAAACTCCCACCTGCTCTCTGTCTCGATCGCCTCCTCGATGGAGCGCTCCATTTTTTTCCTGTAGTCCTCCGGCACGCGGGCGAGGCACCGCTCAAGGAAGCGTTCCGGATCGGGAGAGATTCCCAGGACCTCCTCGGCATGCTCGCTCACGAAGCGGTGGCCGACGCTCCCGTCCTCGCGGGCGTAGAACTGAAAAACGGCCCCCGGCAGGCTGTTTGCAAATCCACGCAGGCGGGACTCCTGCTCGCGGATCGTCTCTCGGATTTGCAGCCAGCCTCCGGTGAGAACGCCCTCTACGATCGCGGCGGTGCCCATGCTTCCGAGGAAGACCGCAGGGCTGGCGTCCGGGGAGGGCCCCGCCAGCACCCCTCCCGCGGCGAGCAGGAAGCCGTACGCCAAAAACCAGAGGACCGGGCCGATCGACCGGGCGCCGAAGCCCACGACGGTCGCGAAAATGACGTATACGAGGAGAAGCCCGACCGCGTAGTCGACGGAGAACTGGTTCAGGGTAGAAACGGCGGCAAACCACCCCATCGTGACGTAAAGCATGGCCCGCATGCACGGGACGAAGTTTTTGCGGGCCCAACCGGAGACGTAGGACGCCGAGAAAAGACCGACGAAAAGCCCGGCCACGCCGAGCCGTGCCCAGAGCGGGTCGGTCGCCTGCGGAGCCGCAAGGGCGTACAGCGGGGCAAACCCTACGATTAGGCCCGCCCCGAGAAGACTCAGCAAGCGGTGCATCTGCACCTGAAACCGGGTCTCCTCGGGGAACCGGTCGCCCCGGGGGCGCAGGGCAGAAAAAAGACGGAAAAGGTCAGTCATCGGTGGAGTCTTGAGGAGAGTCGTGAGAAGCGACTGCTCGCCCGCTCGCCTGGGCCGTGCGCGCCCGGGTCGGGACAGGCGGGGGTGGTTCGAAGATAATTCGGCGCTGGAATAACGACACGCGGCCGTACCCTGATCCGACGCTCGTCGGGAGGGCCCGCGGCGCGGCCCCCACTTCTGAGCGAGCTTTTCCCGGGCACCGGCGCTACGCTCGGGATCGTCGGGGGACCTGTGCCTGAGGCCAAAGCTTTCACCTGCAGGTTGCCTACAAGCGAAGCGCCTCCTCGAAAGCCTCTTTCAGGTCGGTCCGCTTCGGCTCGTAGTAGTGCTGGGTCGTCTGCGGCGCCTCGTGCCCGAGGAACTGCTGGAGAAGCTCCTCCCGCATCCCCTGGTCCGCCAGCCGCTGGGCGACGGTGTGCCGCAGGAGGTGCGGGTAGACCCGCTTCACGTCCCTCAGCTTCTCGCCCTTGGTGTGCCGGAGGCGGATCTCCAGGTCCCGGAACGAGATGTCTTGGGCCCTGATCTTGACGAATGCGCTCACCCGGGCCCCGGTCTTTATACCAAATGCCAACGATAACTGTGCCCTTTGCGTCGGGATGTTCGGGAAGAAAATGTCGCGAGGCGCGCCTCGCGACGGACCTTCCTTTTGAGCAGAACGATCAAATGTACACCGATTCTCGGCAGTCGGTATTAGAAGCACTCTAATCATCAGGCCGGTGCGGCCACCGCGGTCGTACGCCGCGTTCAGGAACGCCTCTTGCTCTTCCGAGGAGAGTCACTCGGGGGACCCGCTGGAAGAACGGTCCGGCGGAGAAAGCCCGACTCCCCTCCGGGCCTTTTCGATGAGGTGGGCGGACTGGTCGTAAGAGTAGTTCCCCTCGCGGAGGATTTTGGCCCCCTGCCGGATGTCGTCCTGGCGGTCGTGGTCGGGGCTTCCCCCTCGGGAGGAGCTTTCGCTCTAGGGGCAAAAAGGCGAAGCTGAAATTTCAATGCCGAGCTTCTGAGTGGGGTGCAGCATTCTGTCCGCGGACAGATTACTGGTCAGACGGATGTCCTGTCAGAATGGCTTCACAGACCCCGGATTTGCATTACTCCCTGCTTGGTTGCGACATGTTGTAGCAGGGGTGACTCCGCACACGCGGAGATAGACCCTGGGTCGTAAGCTACCCGAAGTCGGGGAATACGGTGACTCCGCACACGCGGAGATAGACCCGTAACGAACAGATGTCGAGGCCGTCTCAACGGTCCGAGTCGTTTTTGTCTTGAAGCCGCCCTAGCATGCTCCGTCGCGTTTGGCGTTTTCTGCTCCTCCTCGTGGGCCTCCTCGCCGTCGGAGGAAGCACATCCCCCGCCATCGATGCGCCGGCGGCGCCCCAGAGCGCCTACCAGTCGCACTACCTCGTCTTCGGAACGCAGGACGCCTCGGGCACGCCACGGATCCTCGCGATCGACCTCAATCGAACAGAGCGGGGGCCGAACCGTGTCGACTACGAGTACAAGCTGTTCGTGGCGCGAGGCGGCGACTGGTCGATGCCCATCTACGAGACGTGGACGGCGGACCCGGACACCACACCCCGACTCCCGACCCGGAGCGGCCTCGCGCCTACCCTCACGGAGGACGGACACGTGCGGGTAGAGATTAACCTCCCGGACCTGTCCCTCACCGTCGTCCCGCAGTCGCCCCGCTTCTCGTTCTCGACGGGGGACGGGAACGCCTCCCGCACCGGGCATACGCAGTTTGTCGTCGAATGGAACGGCACGACCTACGAGGGACCGGGCGTCTACGAGTGGATTCGGTCCGCACCCACGACGGAGCCCGAGGACACGGAGGCCAATGCCGAGGCGGAGCGGCGGCTGGACGAAACCGCCTCGTTCGGCCTCTACGACTGGATCGTGCTCTACGACGACGAGGGGCGCCTCTGGCACGTGTCGCAGGGGTCGCTCACCAATGACTTTGGCTACCAGACCGCCACGGAGGTCCTTCCAGCGCAGACCCGCGACGTGCTCGTTCGGTGGCTCGCGACGGCGTACGATGATAAGGCCGACCAGCACAGCCCCACGACGTGGCTCGTGGACGTGCCGGACTGGGGCCTCCGCGTTAGACTCGAAAAACAGGGGGAGCATCGAGGCCACGGGCAGCCCCGGGCCGACGGCACCCGCCCGATTTACGTGCAAGCGTCGGTGACGGGACGCGGCATCGTCCGGGGAGAGGAGCACCAGTTCTTCGGAATGGTGGAGCACATTCGGGATTGAGAACGACCCTGCACGAGGGGGCCTGATCTTCCCGGACGTCGCGACTTTTGTCTGGGCGGAGAGCTCGCTTCCCGTTTCCGCCCTCCCTGGACCGCTTCTTCCCTCCCAATGCCCTCGTGGTCCGGCCGCCCCCTCCGCACGGCCTCCCTCGTCTTCTTCGACCTGGAAACGACCGCTCTGCGGCCCGACCGCGGCGGGCGCGTCCGAGAGATGGCCGTGGTGGACGCGCAGGGCCTCCGGTTCGACTGGCGCAGCGACGCGACCCCGCCCCGTGACGACGCCGTAGCCGCACAGTTGCCGCGCCTCATCGAGCACCTGGAGGCGGGGGGTGGTCGTGGGCCACAATCTGCAGTTCGATTTTCGGTTCGTCACCTACGAGGCCGAGCGCCTTGGCCTCAGTGGGATCGACCTCCGCTTCGCCGACACGCTGGGTCTGGCCCGCTCCCTGCTCGATGCCCCGGACACCCACCAGCTCGGCACGCTGCTCGGCCACGTCGACGCCGCCCCCGAGGAAGAACTGCACACGGCCGTGGGCGACGCCCTCGCCACCCGGACCCTGTTCTGGCACCTCGTGGAGCACGGCGCGCTCCAGACGCTGGCCGACATCAACGTCCAGCAGCTCCAGTGGAACGCAGGCGCGTAGCTCGAAACCGAGCCGTGCAGCGAGAGTACGTCAACATCGATATATCATGACGTATAATTCCGATCGAGCCATGAAGTCCAAACTCACCCTGCGCATGGACGAGGACGTAAAGGAGCAGGCGAAGGAAATCGCCCGAGAGCGCGGCACGTCCCTATCGGCCCTCGTTGAGGACTACTTCCGGCTCTTAAGCGGAAAGGACTCGCCCGACGAGCATCCCGGGTCGGACACCGCTCTTACTCCCCGGTTGAAGAAGGTCCAGGAGCAGATCGGGGCGCCCCCAGAGGAGGCTCCCTTCGACGAACCGAAAGGCAATTGGACGGAGGACGAGCGGCAGTTCATCAAGGCCGCCACCGAAAAGCACACCTAAAATTGCCCATGCGCCTCCTGTTCGACACAAACATCCTGATCGACGCCGCCGTACAGAGCCGCGTGCATCACGACACGGCCAATCAACTCCTGGTCCACGCGGAGCGGGGAGCCATCGACGGGATTACGACACCCACCGCCATCACCACGTGCTGGTACGTGTCGACCGTCACCTACGGTGTCGATCCGCGCCCGCTCTTCGAGTATCTCTCGACGGTCGTTGACCTCGCGCGGATGGGGTGGTCGGCCCTGTCCGACGCGCTGGACGCCCCCAACGATGCGGATTTTGAGGACGAATACATCGCCGCCGCCGGAACGCAGGCGGGCGCCGAGGGCGTCGTAACGCGGAATCCGGACGATTTTCGAGACGGTCCGTTGACGGCCTACCGCCCGGCGGAAGTGCTCGACGCACTGGAATGAGCACCCGTTCCTGCACGTCTCCCCCGCGACGGCAGATCGGAGGGACGTTTTCTGCACGTTGCTTTCAACTTTTCTTAAGACTACATACGTTTCCCCTCCTGCTGCTCGTCGTTCCGTCTCGTCTTCTCATGGCGACGATTTGCAACGAGGTGCCTCCTCTCTGACTGACCGCCGTGCCCGACATGGACGGCCCACCCGATCCCAATCAGTTCTGGGCCAAGCTCACATACAAGGACGACGACCCCTCGACCGGGGAGATCGTCGCGTGGCATCCCCTCCTCGCCCACTCGGCGGACGTGGCGGCGGTGACGGAGGCCCTCCTCCAGCGGACGATCCTTCGGGACCGGCTGGCGTCGTTGATCGGCTGGGACATCCTGTCCGACGTACACGTCGCCCGCCTCTCAGCCCTCGCCGCTCTGCACGATGCGGGGAAGGTGAACCACGGGTTCCAGAACCGAGCCTTCGACGAGACGCCGACGGCGGATCACCTCACGCCGATGGTGGGCGTGTACAATGCATCGGCACCGATGGAGTATCTCGGCCCGTTCGGCATCGCAGAGATGCAGGACTGGGCGTACGATCTGGATGCGCTGGGCCATCTTCTGCTCGCGACGTTTGGCCATCACGGAGAGCCAGTGACGCCCGGTCGCCACGATCCGATGCTCTGGGAGACGACCGAGACGCGTGATCCGAAGGACAAATTGGCCGCACTGTCCGACGCTGTTCACCGCTGGTTCCGAAAGGCGTTCACCGAGGACGCTCGTCCGTTCCCCACCGACCCGGCGCTCCAACACGCCTTTAACGGCCTCCTCACGCTGGCCGACTGGATCGGGTCGGACGAGGCCTTCTTCCCGTTCGCCGACACGCTTGAGGCTCCGATGGATCGGGCTCGATCACGCGCCACAGACGCGGTGGAGGCCCTCTTCCTGGACGCAGACAGGCCCCGGAGGTCGCT
>NZ_JBDGQQ010000157.1:0-18672 GCF_042218895.1 Salinibacter sp.
CCCTGGAAGATACGGCACTCAGGGGGATTTTTCTATCCCCATCTCGGATTCTGGGAGGGTGTTGACGAAGTACTTGCGGGCGAGAAATAGAATCATAGAGGAAGGAGCCTCTTGGCAGACCACTCCATATAATTATATCTTTATGCCGATCCATTCCGTGTTGCATCACGGAAGCGTTCGGCATAATACGAATCGATGGATCGGCTAAACAGCACAACCCCACGGTGTTACGAAAGCGGCATGAGCAATATGCTGAATCGGTCCGCATATCAACATTATGCCGACCAGACTGTCAGCTTTGAGAATATAACTTTTCGCTGTAGAGATCAAGCCAAACGCGGTTCTGTGTTCTACGTCTGCGCCTGCTCGAACCGGCTGCAATCGGGGGGCCCGGGTCCCCCTCGCTGCGGCGCGCACCGATGCTGCGTCGAGCAGGCCCAGGCCCCCTCCGGCTAGCAGAGCGAGCACAATCTCACAGCAAATTTGCTCGCCATTCGCTAGCATTTGCTGACCACGTCCCGCATGTTCATGTTAGAGTGTGCGGACGGCCGGGTCTTGCCGTCCCCTCGTCTCACCGATCACCGCCATCCGCCCGATGCGTCTCGCCGTCTTCGCCTCCGGGGGAGGAACCAATTTCCAGGCCATCCTGGACGCGATCGACACGGGCGACCTCCCGGCCGAGGTCATGTGCTGCGTCAGCGACACCCCCAACGCCGGGGCCCTGGAGCGGGCCGACCGCCACGACATACCGACGGAGGTGATTCGCCCCAGCTCGTTCGACAGTCCGGCCTCGTTCGGTCAGGCCCTGCTGGACCCACTTGCCACCTACGACGCAACGTTCGTCGCCCTCGCGGGCTACATGCAAAAAATTCCGCCGAACGTGGTTGACGAGTACCGGGGCCGGATGACAAACGTCCACCCCGCCCTCCTCCCCGCCTTCGGGGGAAAGGGAATGTACGGGATGCACGTCCACCGGGCCGTTCTCGACTACGGGGTTCACTGGACCGGAGCGACGATTCACCTCGTCGACGAGGAGTACGATCACGGTCCGGTTGTGCTACAAGAGCCTGTCCCGGTTTACGCGGAGGACACGCCCGAAGAACTGGCCGCTCGTGTCCGTGAGGTCGAGCATCGCATCTATCCCGAAGCCCTTCGTCTCTTTGCCGACGATCGCATACGCCGGGAGGGCCGCTCAGTCCGGATCGACGCTCCCGAGCGCGATCCGTCCTCCCTCCCAAGTACGCATTCCTAGCCAGCCCTGTCGCTTCCCCCATGCCCTCCGAATCCTCATCGTCCCCTGCCCCGATGCCCGTCCGGCGCGCCCTGCTGTCCGTCTACGACAAGACCGGCATCGTCGACTTCGCGCGGCGGCTCACTGCGCTCGACGTGGAACTGATCTCGACGGGGGGAACCGCGGCAACGCTGCGCGACGCGGGACTCTCCGTGACCGACGTGGCGGAAGTGACGGGTGTGCCCGAGGTGCTGGACGGCCGCGTGAAGACGCTGCACCCCGCAATCCACGCCGGCCTGCTTGCCCGTCGGACCCACGAAGAGGATCAGGCGGCCCTGGACGAGTACGACTACGCTCCCATCGATCTGGTGGCCTGCAATCTGTACCCGTTCCGCGAGGTCATTCAGGACCCAGAGACCGACCTGGACACCGCCATGGCCCACGTGGACATCGGGGGCCCCGCCATGATCCGGGCGGCCGCCAAGAACCATGCGGGGGTTGGTGTGGTGACCACGCCCGGGGACTATGCGACGGTTGCGGACGAACTGGAAGAGAATGAGGCCCGCCTCTCTCCGGGTACGCGGCGCGCGCTGGCCGAGCAGGCGTTTGCCCTCACCGCCGCCTACGACCGGTCCATTCACGGATACCTCTCAGGCTCCGGGGAGGCCACGGGCGAGGGCTCGGGACCCGGCGAAGACCTGCCCAACCCCTACCAGGTGCACCTTCCGCGGTCCAAATCCCTCCGCTACGGCGAGAACCCGCACCAGGACGGCGCCCTGTACGGCTCGCCGGAGCGTTTCTTCGAAAAGCTGCACGGCGAAGATCTATCGTACAACAATCTCCTAGACACGAGCGGCGCCCTCGCCCTCATCGACGAGTTTCGCGATGCAGGCCCCACCTGTGCCATCCTCAAGCACACGAATCCCTGCGGCGTGGCCACCGCCGGCACCCTGGAGGCCGCGTGGCAGCAGGCCTTTGCCACCGATACCCAGTCGCCGTACGGGGGCATCGTCGTCGTAAATCAGGCCCTCGACCGGGCCACGGCAGAGGCGATCGACGAGATCTTTACCGAGATCGTCATTGCCCCGGAGTTCGAGTCGGGCGTCCTCGACCTCCTCACAGAACGGGACCGCCGTCGCGTCATTCGCCACCGGGCGGCCAGCCGGGAGAGCGACCGTCTCGCGGTACGCTCTGTACTGGGGGGCCTTCTCGTCCAGTCCCGCGATCCAGTTCTCCCCCCCTCCACTGAGCTGCGCGAGCACTGGGACGTGCCCACCGCCCGGGCCCCTTCCGAACAGGAGGAGGCCGACCTCGACTTCGCCTGGCGCGTTGTTAAGCATGTGAAGAGCAACGCCATCGTGTACGTCCGCGACCAGTCTACCCTCGGGATCGGCGCCGGGCAAATGAGCCGGATCGACGCCTCGGAACTCGCAGTGTTCAAGGCCCAAAAGTCGGAACTTGACCTCACCGGTTCCGTGGTAGCGTCAGATGCCTTCTTTCCATTTGCCGATGGCCTGGAGGCGGCGGCCGCAGAGGGTGCCCGGGCGGCCATTCAGCCCGGTGGGTCCATCCGGGACGACGAAGTTATTCAGGCTGCCGACCGCCACGACGTGGCCATGATCCTGACGGGCCGTCGCCACTTCCGCCATTGACGATCGGGTCCTGTACGCTCGCTCCCCACTGCCCGCATGACTCGTCGACTGCGAGAGAGGGCATCAGCCCACATCATGTCCGAGACGACGGTGCGTCGCCACGACCGGCTGTCGTTCCCCTCTTGCGGTTAGCAACCACGAGCGCCCATGGGCGCTTATCCCCCCCAGTGGCTCCCCTCCACTCGCCCCGAAATAGCGATGTTTTTCGACTTCTCCAAGGATGTCGCCATCGATCTGGGGACGGCAAACACCCTAGTGTACATTCGCGGTGAGGGCATCGTGCTCAACGAGCCCAGCATCGTGGTGGTGGACAGCGACTCCAACGAGGTGCGCGAGATTGGGTACGAGGCGCTCCAGATGCACGAGCGCACCCACCAGGACCTTGAGACGATCTGGCCACTGCAGGATGGGGTCATCGCCGACTTCAAGGTGGCCGAGCAGATGATCCAGGGCCTTCTCCAGAAGGTGAAAAGCAACTGGCTCACCTCCATCCGGAGCATGGTCGTGTGCGTGCCCAGCGGCATCACAGAGGTGGAAAAGCGGGCCGTTCGGGATTCCGCCGAGCACGCCGGGGCCCGGAAGGTCAACCTCGTGTCCGAGCCGATGGCGGCCGCCATCGGCATCGGGCTCGACATTAGCGAGGCGGTGGGCAACATGGTGGTCGACATTGGCGGCGGGACGACGGAGATCGCCGTCATCTCCCTCTCCGGCATTGTTTTGGATGAGTCCCTCCGCCTGGGGGGCTCAGAGCTCGACAAGGCACTCGTCCAGTACTTCAAGCGCAATCACAATCTCCTCATCGGTTCCCGGACGGCGGAGCGCATCAAGTGTGAGATCGGAAGCGCCATCGAACTCGACGAGGAGCTCGAGCTGTCGGTAAAGGGCCGCGACCTTGTCAGCGGCGTGCCCAAGGTGCGGACCATCTCGTCGGTCAACGTCCGGGAGGCGCTCAACGACAATCTCGAACAGATCAGCGCCGCCGTCCTCCGCACGCTCGAGCGCACCCCTCCTGAGCTTTGCGCGGACGTGCTCGAGCGGGGCATCATGATGACGGGCGGCGGTGCTCTTCTCGACGGCATCGACCGGATGCTTCACGAGCGGGTGGAACTCCCCGTCCACGTGGCCGAGGATCCGCTGAAGGCCGTCGTTCGGGGAACGGGGGAAGTGCTCGAAAACCTTGAAGAGTACGAGCGCGTCCTGACCTGACCCTGCCTCCTCCCTGGTCTTCTGGTCTTGTCCCCCAACCGGTTCACTCGTCGCCATGGAGTCTCGGAATCAACCGGGTGACTGGCTGCTTTTGGGCGTGCTGCTCGTCGGTGCCGTCGCTCTTATGGCCACGCACAACCAGCCGCTGATGCGGACCCTGCGTGCTCAGACCATGAAGCTCACGGCGCGGGTCGAGAGTTCGTTCGCGTGGATGGGCCGCTACCTTCGCGCCCTCAAAGAAAACAGCGAGTTGCGTCGTGAGAACATCCGTCTGTCCAGCAAGGTGGCCCGGACCCGCGCGATCCGGCAGCGCAACGATGAACTGAAGCGCCTTCTTAACCTGACCGATACGAGCTCGGCAGCGTTTCGGCCGGCGCGCATCGTGTCGAAGGACATCTTTCGGCAGGAAAACTCCCTGACCCTGAACGTGGGCCGGGCCGACGGGGTCGAGAAAGGCATGCCGGTCGTCCACGAGGACGGCATCGTGGGAACGGTGGTGCTTGTCAGCACGAACTACGCCCAGGTCATGCCCTTCCTCAATACCGAATTCCGCGTGCCGGGCGTCGTGCTTCCCGTCCGGACCGAGGGCATTGTCCGCTGGAGCGGCGAGCGCCTCGACCGCCTCCAGCTCGACCACGTCGTGAAGACCGAGCCGGTGAAGGCGGGGCAACTCGTGGTGACGAGCGGTCACAGCGGGGTCTTCCCCGCCGGTCGCGCCATCGGGACGGTGGACTCCGTGGCCGCCCCAGCCGGCCGAAATGCGCTCCAGATCTATCTTCGTCCTGCCGTTCAGCTCCACGAAATCAGTCACGCCGTCGTGCTCCTCCGGGCCCCACAGCGGGAGCGCCGGGCCGTCGACCGCTCGCCCGCCGAATAGCCGTCCGGGGGCTCCGTCTGTCCGGACGGTGCCCCACGGGCCCCGCCGTGCAGGCGGCCTGCGCGAGCGTCGACGCCGCGGTCCCGTGGACAGACGCTAAACTTTGGCGAAAAACGTCCGCGTGGGCCGAGAGCACGGCCCGTCTCGAACCGCCAAGGACGCAAGTCGTATGGATTGGTCACGGGTACTGTATCCCTATTCGTGCCTCAGAGGAGACTGTTCTTCTGTACTCAACGCGCCTTTCCTCCTATGACCACCGCCGCTGACTCTCCCCACGCAACTACCGTTCTCGGGGTGCGCCACGACGGAGACATTGCCCTTGGATCAGACGGCCAGGCCACCATGGGAGAGACAGTGATGAAGCATGAGGCCGAGAAGGTCCGGTCGCTGTACGACGGCGAAATTCTCGCCGGGTTTGCAGGGTCCACGGCGGATGCCCTGACTCTCTTCGAGCGCTTCGAGGAAAAGCTTCAGGAGTATGGGGGAAACGTGGCCCGTGCAGCCGTGGAGTTGGCGAAGGAGTGGCGAACCGATAAATATCTCCGCAAGCTTGAAGCCCTCCTCGCCGTAGCCTCCCCCCGTGAACTTTTACTCATCAGCGGCGCGGGCGACGTCATCGAGCCCGACGACGACATTGTCGCCATCGGCTCCGGTGGTTCCTTCGCCCTCGCTGCAACCCGAGCTCTCCTCGAAAACGGCAACGACGACCTCTCTGCCCGAGAAATCGTAGAGAGTGGTCTCTCCATTGCCGCCGATATTTGCATCTATACGAATCATAATCAGACCATCCTTGAGATCGGTGCGGAGTCCTCGTAGTGCGGTCCCTCTCAGTGCCTTCGGGCCCTCATTGTGGGCTGTGGGAGAGCTCGGCCTGCTTGTTTTTGCTTGATAAAGTTTCCCTCTCATGATTCAGACAAACGCCCAGAACACCGCCCAAGCAAAGCGGGCGGCCATGTTTATCGACTACGATAATCTCCACCGCATCCTGAAGTCTCAGAGCGGGCCCGACAACTCACCCGATGAGTTTGCCATAGAGATTTTCGACGAGGTGAGTCGGTACCTTGAAGAGGGCGACGACGCCCCCACGGTGTTTGCCCGGGCCTACGGACGGTTCGGCATGCTGCCCGACAACAGCCAGGCCCCTTCGGTCCTGCACCGCCGAGGCATCGAACCGGTGCACGTTCCGGCGGCCATGCAGGACAACACGGCCGAGATTCGGCTCACGATGGACCTGACCCAGTTTCTCGTGGAGCGGCCGGGCATTCAAACCCTGGTCATTGTAACGGGAAATCGTCCGTACCTGCCGCTCGTGCGGCGGATTCGGGAGCAAGGCCGCCGTCCCCTCGTTGCCGCGGTGAACCCTCCACAGACTTCGGATACGCCGGCCTTCGCGGAGGACAACCAGTACCTCGACGCCCGGAATCTGCTCAGCCAGGACTTCCGTGAGGCCCTCCTGGCGAACGCGCCCGAGAGCGGGGCCGCATACACCCAGGCCAAAGATTCCTCCAACCCTCCCCCGCAGAAATATAAGTCTCTCACAAATCCCGTGGCGCGCCGGGCCATCGAAATTACGGAGGAGCACTTCGGCCAGTACGACGAGGTGTACCTCACCCCCCTCCTCCGGAAGCTCTCGGACATTCTGGGGTCGGACCACGACCCGAAATCCCTCGTGAGCGAGCTCGAGGCCGCCGGGGCGGCCCGGCTGGAAAAACGGAACGGGTACCCCTATAACTATACCGTGCTCATCGTGAACGACGACCACCCCGACGTACAGGACGTTCACGACGAGCAGGCCTCCTCGTCGGCAGCCTCCACAACGGCGACAGAGACCAACGGCTCCTACGACACGGCCGACGCCCCGACCGACGACGCCCCTGCGGACGAAGCGCTCGCATCGTCGGTCTCACCGACCGAGGAGGCGCCGGCCGAGGACGACGTGAGTCCCGAATCGCTCGACGCAGACAGCGAGAGCACCAGCTAATCGGCCCTCCCCACGGTTCTACGAAACCGGTGGGGGCGACTCCACCCTGCGACCTTCCCTGATCGACGACATCCAACGACGCATGCCGGACGTAACTCAGCACGTAGAGGACCTTACACCTCGCCAGATCGTCGAGGAACTTGACAAGTACATTATTGGGCAGGAAGACGCCAAGAAAAATGTGGCCATTGCCCTCCGCAACCGCTGGCGCCGTCAGAACGCGCCGGAGGAGATGCGGGACGAGATCATGCCGAACAACATCATCATGATTGGACCCACGGGGGTGGGGAAGACCGAGATCGCCCGTCGCCTCGCTCGGCTCGCCCGGGCCCCTTTCATCAAGGTTGAAGCCTCCAAGTTTACCGAGGTGGGATACGTGGGCCGCGATGTGGACAGCATGATCCGCGACCTCACCGACATTGCGGTGAACATGGTGCAGGAGGAGCACGAGGAGGCGGTGCAGGACCGGGCCCGGGAACTGGCCCGGGAGCGCATCCTGGACGTTCTCATCCCGCCCGAGGAGGACGGCCAGTCCCGGGTCGGGAACGGATCCTCCCCGGACGAACCCGGCTTTACCCTCCACGAGACGGAGGAAACGGACCTCGAGGGGACAGAGTCGGACGAGACCCAGGCAAGCCTTCGGGACCGGACCCGTAGCAAGTTCCGCGACATGCTGAAACGGGGCGAGCTGGACGATCGCGAGATCGAGATTGAGGTGACGTCCGATTCCCAATCGATGATGCAGATGTTCGGGCCCATGGGCATGGAGGAAATGGGCGTCAATCTGGAGGAACTCTTCGGCAATCTTGGCGGGCAGCAGCGAAAGACCCGGCGGGTGACCGTCGAGGAAGCCCGAGAGATTTTGACGCAGGAGGAGGCCCAGAAGCTGATCGACATGGATCAGGTCAAGGAGGAGGCCCTGGACCGCGTCCAACAGGCCGGCATTGTATTCGTCGACGAGATCGACAAGGTTGCGTCCGGTACTCGCACCCGCGACGGAGGCGGCGGCCAGGACGCCGGGGTCTCCCGCCAGGGGGTGCAGCGCGACCTGCTCCCCATCGTGGAGGGCTCCACGGTCACCACCAAACACGGAATGGTGAAGACCGACCACATCCTGTTTGTGGCGAGCGGGGCGTTCCATGCCTCCAGTCCGAGCGATCTAATCCCTGAGCTTCAGGGTCGATTTCCGATCCGCGTGGAGCTAAACAACCTCGACGAGGACGATTTCTTCGAGATCCTGACGAAGCCGAAGAACGCCTTGATCAAGCAGTATCGGGCCCTTCTCCGGTCCGAAGATGTCGAGATTGAGTTCAAGGAGGAGGGCGTGAGCGAGCTTGCGCGGATCGCCGCGAAGGTGAATGCGGACGTCGAGAACATCGGCGCACGTCGCCTCCACACGGTCCTCACGACGCTCCTGGAAGATTTGCTCTTCGACGTTCCGGAAGAGATCCCGCCCGGGTCGAGTGTGACCGTCGACGCCGAGATGGTGCGCGACCGGCTTAGCTCTATCGCGTCCAGCCGCGACCTGAGCCAGTACATCTTGTAGAACGCGCGGCCAGCACGTGGCTCCCTCATCGGCCCCTAGAACGCATCGGTTGTCTCGCATGTCGTCCCCGCCCAGTGTTCGGTCCACGACGTCAGTCCTGCACCCTGCGAGCGGGCTTCTCATCCTCGGGGCCGACTGGCTTCTCTTCTCCGGAAGCACGCTGACGCTGGGCCTCTCGACGCCCGCGCTGGCCGCATTAGGATTTGGGATTGGAGGGCTCGGGGCAGGGGCAATCCAAAAGGTTTACCACGACGACGGTGTCGGGCTTTCGGTTCTGAAAGGACTGCTGGCGGGCCTCACAGTCGGCATCCCCCTTCCGGTGGCGGGCACGGCCGTAGGTGGAACCATTCTGGCGCTGAGTGGCCTGGACAATCTGTGGGGACGGGACCGTTCCGACACGGAGGAAATTTCCTCGTCAGCGTCGGATGGAACCGACTGATGTCTCGCCGTCCTGGCCGTGCGCTACCGCCGAGATCCGGACGACGGCACTTCGGAAGCGGGCGTAGGATCGGGACTCACCTCTTCGACGAGGTTCTCAAACGCCTGCTGCACCTCGGGCGCCTCGTAAAGCCCGTTGTGGGTCCCCTCCTCCACGAGAACGAGTTCCCGATTGCCTTCAGGGGCCGCCTCGTACAGGCGGCGGGCCATCTCGGGGTCCGTCACAGGATCGTCCGCGCCCCCCACCACGAGCAGTGGCGCGTCGAGCCCGCGAATGCGCTTGAGGTTGTCATCCTTCTTGAGGGCCGGATCCACCTCGACCCCCAGAAAAAGCCGGATGTACCAGGGAAAGAGGTGACCCACCCAGTCGTCTACATTCGTGGCGGGGTTTTCCAGCACTACCCCCCCCACGTCCCGCTGGGTCGCGACGTAGGTAGCCAGAAACGTTCCGAGGGAATGCCCCCAGACGAGCACCCGGTCCGGGTCGACGCCCGGGCGTGCCACGAGCGAGTCGTACACTGCCAGGGCGTCCTCGCGCAGGATGTCTGCCTGGGGCGATCCGTCGCTCCGGCCGTATCCCCGATAGTCCCACAGAAGTGCGTTCGTAGAGGGCCGAGTGAGGGCCTGTAGATACCCGCGCGACTGCACGAGGTAGAAGCCATTCCCTCCATAGAAGAGAACAGTGGCGCTGGCCGACGGCTGCGTGAGGTGCCAAGCATTGACCGACACGCTGTCGGCGACAGGGATGGAGCGGACCGACAGGTCGATTCCCTCGAGATCAAACGTCGCGGGGGTTACTGAGGGCTTCGGTTGAAAAACGGTCTGCTGATCGATCGTGATCGCGGCGCAGCCGGCAAAAAACAGTGCGGAGACGGCAAGAAGGGCGAGACGCATGAGCTGCAGTCGTAGAAAAGAGACTCGATGGCAGTGGTTGATCCGACGGGTGAGCGACATTGGGGTTGGAAGCCCGGCGCAACGCCTCTGTAACGCTCCGCACCGACCCGGGTAGGGCGAGTGGCCCATCGAACATGATCGATCTCAGAAACCGAGAAGACCTCGGGAGACCGCGTGGGGACCGGCCCAGCTATTCGTACCACGGGTTCGACTCGGGGTGTTCTCGACCATCGTGGACGGCACTGTAGTGGCGGTAGTTTTGCGCCCCCTCGCGGATGGCGTCCACCTCGTCATCGGTCAGCTCCCGGACCACCTCGGCCGGCTGGCCGAGCACGAGTGATCGGGGCGGGATCTCAGTATTTTTGGTAACGAGGGCCTGCGCCCCGACGATGCTGTGGCGCCCGACGACCGCCTGGTCCAGAATCGTCGCCCCCATGCCGACGAGAACTTCATCCTCGATCGTGCATCCGTGGACGACGGCGCTGTGGCCGATTGTGACGCGGGCCCCGATGTCCGTAGGCGCCGTTCCGTGCGTGACGTGGACGACCGTGTTGTCCTGCACGTTGGTCTCTTCTCCAATGCGGATCCAGTGTACGTCCCCCCGGAGCGTGCAGTGGTGCCACACGCTGGCCTCCCGGCCAAGGGTCACGTCTCCGATGATGACGGCAGTGTCAGCGATGTAGTTGGTGTCGTCGTATTCGGGGGTCGCCCCGAGAAAAGACTTGATCATGCTGCGAACAGGGGAAACCTTTTGGGGCCCGATGAGAAAATACTTTTTTGCGGCATCTGTCGACCCTTCTTCGATCGCGCACTTCGCCGATGTCTACCTCCAGTCGAGACTCACTTCTTGTGCGCCGTCCGTACGCCGCCGCGGGGGCAGGGGCAGCACTGTTATTGGTGCTCTACCTCATGACGCAGTTCGCAGAGGTGCTGCTCACCATCTTCGCCGGCATCCTCCTGGCGGTTTTTCTTGCGGGTGCCACTCAGGGGCTCAGCGCAAACACGTTTCTCCCCCGGTCCGTGGCACTGCTGCTTACGATAGCCGGTCTGGTCAGCCTCTTTGCGATCCTCTGGATCCTGACCGGTCCTGACATCTCAGAACAGCTCAGCGAGCTCGCGGCTCTCCTCCCGAATGCAACGGAACGGCTCACCAACCGCCTCCGCGCCAACATCCAGCAGAACGAGTGGGTCCGCCGCCTGCTCGACCCCAGCCAGCTGATGTCGACTGTGCCGAGCGTCCTGGGGGGCGTGACCAACGTCTTCCGTAGCACAGTGGGCATTCTGGTCAATACCTTCATCGTCCTCTTCATCGGCATCTACGGGGCGATAAACCCCCAGTGGTACGTCGACGGCGTCGTTCGGATGGTCCCTCCTTCCCGACGTCAACGGGCCCAGGAGGTCATTTATGCCATCGGCCGAGCCCTCCGCTGGTGGCTGACCGGGCGCGTCATCATGATGGTGATTGTGGGCGTGCTCACGGCCCTGGGCCTCAGCCTCGCGGGCATTCCGTCTCCCATCGCACTGGGTCTCGTTGCGGCCCTGAGCTCCTTTGTGCCCTACCTCGGCCCGGTGCTGGCAGTCGTCCCGGCCCTCCTCGTGGCGTCCCTGTTGAGCCTCACGAAGGTCGTGTACGTGGTGCTCGTGTACGGGACCGTTCAGGTGCTGGAGAGCTACATGATTACGCCCCTCGTTCAGGAGCGGGCCGTGCACGTGCCCCCGGCCGCGCTGATTTCGGTTCAGCTCATCGGAGGGGTGGGGGCCGGCGCAGTCGGCGTGCTCCTCGCTACCCCCTTGGCCGTCGTCATTATCGTGCTCGTGCAGACGCTTTACGTCGAGGACGTTCTTGGAGACGAGGTTCCCCTTCTGGGCGAGCATTGACCGCTGTGGCGGCCCGAAGCGAGGGGGCGAGGCTCCCCGCCGCGTCGTGAGCCCCTCAGTCCTCCAGTTTGTCTTTCATCTCGGAGAGCTTCATCAGCGCCTCGACGGGGGTAATGCGGTTCGGGTCGATCTCGCCCAGCATCTCCTTGATCTCCTCCGCCACCGGGTCCGGTTGGCCGAAGAGGTGCATCTGATTGGCCTCGCTCTCGTCCAGGTCGGGCACGGCCTCGGCGTCACCCTTCCGAGCCCGCATCCCGTTGCCCGACGGTTGGCCCTCGGAGGGAGACGCGCCGGTCTCGTCGGCGCCCACCTCCAGGTGCTGACTCTCCAGATTCTGGAGCACTTCGCGGGCCCGGGCAATCACGGCATCCGGCAGGCCGGCCATCTTCGCCACCTCGATGCCGTAGGAGTGGTCGGCCCCGCCGGGGATCAGCTTGCGCAGGAAGACAATCTCCCCGTCGTGCTCGCTCACCTGGATGCGGTAGTTGTGCACCCGCTCCAGGCGGTCGGCCATGGCGTTGAGCTCGTGGTAGTGGGTGGCGAAGAGGGTGCGCGCCGCCACCTCGGGCCGCTCGTGCAGGTACTCGACGATGGCCCAGGCAATCGACAGGCCGTCGAACGTGGAGGTGCCGCGGCCTACCTCGTCGAACAGAATGAGCGAGCGTGACGTGGCGTTGTTGAGGATGTTGGCGGCCTCGTTCATCTCGACGAGGAACGTGCTCTCCCCGGCCGCGAGGTTGTCGGAGGCGCCCACGCGGGTGAAGATGCGGTCGACGACGCCGATGCGGGCCGAATCGGCGGGCACGAACGAGCCCACCTGGGCCAGCAGCGTGATGAGGCCCACCTGGCGGAGGGCCACGCTCTTGCCCGCCATGTTGGGCCCAGTAATGATCAGGATCTGCTCGTCGTCCGGGTCCACGTAGACGTCGTTCGGGATGAACGGCTCTCCGGCCGGCAGGGTCTGCTCCACCACCGGATGGCGTCCGTCCTCAATGTCGATGGCGAGGCTGTCGTCGACGGTGGGCCGCACGTAGTCGTTTTGCTGGGCAACCTCGGCAAGGCTACTGAAGCAGTCGAGGTGCGCAAGGAGCTCGGCGTTTTGCTGGAGAACGCCCGTCTTCTGGGCAATAATGTCGCGGAGCTCGTCGAAGAGCTCCTGCTCCAGTGTCTCAATCTTTTCCTCCGCCGTCAGGATTTTTTCCTCCATCTCTTTCAGCTCCGGCGTCACGTAGCGCTCCGAGTCGACGAGCGTCTGCTTGCGGATGTAGTCGTCGGGCACCTTGTCGGCGTGGGTGTCGGTGATCTCGATGTAGTACCCGAACACCTTGTTGAACCCGACCTTGAGGGAGGGAATGTCGGTGCGTTCGCTCTCCTCCTGCTCCAGGTTTGCGACCCACGCCTTTCCCTCCTGGGCGATGGTGCGGAGCTCGTCGAGCTCCTCGGAGTAGCCGTCCCGGATGAGCCCCCCTTCGCTGACTTTGGCCGGGGGATCGTCGACGAGGGCACTCTGGACCCGCTCGACCACGTCCGGACAGAGGCTCAGCCGCTCCTCAATGGCGGCGAGGGCGTCGGAGTCAGCCCCTACGAGCAGGTCCGCCACGGCCGGCAGCCGGCGGAGCGTGCGCTTGATGTCGATGAGGTCGCCCGGGGACGCGCGGCCGGTGGCCACCTTTCCGGCGAGCCGCTCCAGGTCACCCATCTGGGCCAGCTCATCACGCAGGTCCCCCCGCAAGCCCCGGTCGTTCACGAACGCGTCGACGGCGTCAAGGCGGCTCTGAATGCGCTCTACCTCCCGCAGGGGCCGCACCAGCCACGCGCGGAGGCGCCGTCCCCCCATGGGTGTTTCTGTGTCGTCGAGGATGCTCACGAGCGTCCCTTCATGCCCGTCGTCCTGGATGGACTGGACGAGTTCCAGGTTGCGCTTCGTCTCGGGGTCGAGGGCGATGTGCTCCTCTTTCGAGTAGCGCTTGATCTTGCGGACGTGGGGCAGCTTGCCCTTCTGCGTCTCCCCCAGGTAGTGGAGCGCCGCCCCCGCGGCCACCACGCCCAGGTCCATCTCGTCCACACCAAACCCTTTCAGCGAGTGCGTCTCGAAGTGCTCCAGGAGCGTCTGGTAGGCGAAGTCATACTTAAATACCCAATCCTCCTGCTCGGTGACGGTAAAGGGAATCTCGCGGAGATGCTGCTGGAGGCGATCCGTGCGCCGCTTGTCGACGATGACCTCCGAGGGCGCGACCGTCTGAATGAGATCCTGAATCTGCTCGATCCCCGCTTCGGTGACGCTAAACTCACCGGTCGTGGCGTCAATGAAGGAAAACCCGATGCGATCGCTGTCCCGACCCGTGCCAAAGTGGATGGCCGCCAGGAAGTTGGACTGCTTCGGGTTCAGCAACTGATCATGGAAGGACACCCCTGGGGTGACGACCTCCACCACGTCGCGGTCCACCACCTTCCCGCTCGAGTCGTCGGCGTCTTCCGTCTGCTCACAGATGGCCACCCGCAGGCCCGATCGGATGAGCTTCGGCAGGTGGCTATCGAGGGCGTGGTGGGGGAACCCCGCCATCGGCACGTCGTCGGCGTCCCCGTTGTTGCGCTCGGTGAGCGTGATGCCGAGGAGGCGACTCACGGTCTTCGCGTCGTCGTCGAACGTTTCGTAGAAGTCGCCCATGCGGAAGAGCAGAATCGCCTTCGGGTGGTGCTCCTTGATGTTGTAATACTGTCGCATCAAGGGCGTGCGCCCGCGCTGCTGAGTGCTAGACTGCGCCATGTACTTCCGAGATTGGAGTGGCAGAGTTCGTGGATCGACTGTCGTGGTCCACACAACGTAGCCGTGCACGGCCCAAATCACAACGGCCCAGCCTGGCGCGCGGAGCAGGGCGCAGGGCGGGTGCACCCGACGTGGAGGGAAAAGGGACCACCCTTTCCGTCCCGCGTGTCCCGACGAGAGCCCTGGTGGCAGGACGAAGCTTCAGGCCCGGTCGAGACCTCTGGTGACGCCTCTGTTCCGGCCGGAGGTAGAAGTATCCATTCCGCTCCCCGATCGAGACGAGCCTTCTGCTCAGGCAGGCTGCCGGCGCTGCAGCTCCTGAAGACGTCGTTGCAGTTCTCGCTTGCGGGCCACGATTACCGATTCGAGGTCGACGTCGCCCGAGGCCGAGAGTGCCTGGTAGACGTCCGACTCTCGGAGCTGGTCGATGGAGGCGTTCAGGGCCGACACAGCCCGGCGAAGGTTCGCCTGGTCGCCCGCATCCTCCTCCCTCGGGGAGTGAACGGACGCCTCTGGAAAGCCCCACTGCTCGAGCGCGTCGGCGATCGCCTCCACCGTGCGTTGCTGTCCGGCCTCGTAGGCCGATTCGAGGGCCTGAAAGGTCGCCGCGGCCTCGTCGCCGTACGTATCGGGCACCGCATCGGGGTGGCACGCCTTGCTGGCGCGACGGTACGTGGCTTTCAGTTCGGACGTGGACTCCACCGCCGCACGAGCAACCTCCTGGCGACGGTCCCGAAAAGCCTCGTACGCCTCCTCGGCGTCGTGATACGCATTCCGGAGACGGGCGCTCCGCATGCGGGTTTGAGCGGCCTGCTTCAGGCGTTCCTTCTGGAGACGGAGGACCTCTTCCTGGAGAGGAGCAACCTCGTCGTGGAAGCGCGACTGGAAGGAGCGCACTTGCAGTTCCAGCTCTGCTTTTTCTTTCTGCCGGCGTGCAAGTGCTCGTCGGAGTTCCTGAACGCCCCGTTGCGTCATGGCCCGAATAGGTCTGTTTTAGTGAAAGTAGGTGGGAACCCGTATGGGCTACGTCCAGCCCTGCCTTCATGCTCAAGGCCGTTTCTGCCATCCCTCATCCTGAACTGTGCGTGCTGCTTTTACTTTTACGGCACGATGGCTTTCCGCAGTTTTGTTGTTGAATCGATCATGTCGAGAAGCTTAGGCTTGTTCGCAGCTGACGTTCTTTGCTTCTGAATGAGATCACCCGTGCCAGAAGGTGAAGTCCCAGCTAGCAGCAAAACGTGGTCGAGCCAAAAGCTATAATCACCGAACTTGAAGCCTTCCGGCCGGAAGTGGACGATCTGCCACGCGTGGTCAAGCCACTCCGATTCCAGCATCCTTGCTCTCACCCAGAGGCCATGGAAAGCTACCTCCTCTGGGAGAGGATGTTGGCCCCCCGAATGGGGAAGGACCAATCTTCCTCCGAGCGGAGCGGCTTCAAGTCCAAAATCATCTTACTAGCCGATTCCAGGAAAGATGGGTGCCCACCCTGTTTTCGGAATGAGTCTACGATCCCTTCCAAAAACGATTTGGTTGTGTCAACTATGTTGTGTAAAGCTGTTCTGGCCCGGCCCGATTAGAGAAGGGCCACCGCCGCCTGTTAGGTTGGTTTGACCGCTAAAGTCGAATCAACCCACAAGCAGCGATGACCCAAGTTCAGGTATCGTTTGACGAGGAAACCCTCCGCGAAGTTTTGTTCGGCGATAGGGGAGCTGAAGTGCTCCTGGAGAAAGTCATGAACGAGATCCTGCAAGCGGAAATGACCGAGCATCTTGGAGCAGAGCCGGGAGAACAGACCGACGATCGGCGTGGCTACCGGAACGGCAGCTACGAGCGTCAGCTCACCACGCGGATTGGCAGCCTGAAATTGGAGGTGCCTCGCGATCGAGAGGGCACCTTCCAAACCAAGCTGTTCGAGCGCTATCAGCGATCGGAGAAGGCGCTGGTGACGACGCTCATGCAGATGGTGCTTCAAGGCGTCTCGACGCGCCGGATCAAGAAGATCACCACTGAGCTGTGCGGTCGAGAGTTTAGCCGACAAACCGTAAGCAACTTGGTCGAGAGGCTCGACGAGCAGGTCCGAGCTTGGGCCGATCGGCCTCTTGAGGAGGAATATCCGTTCCTGTTGGCCGACGCGATGCAACTGAAGATTCGGCGCGACGAAGCCGTTCGATCGGCCATGGCACTCATCGTCGTCGGAATCAGCGAAGACGGCCGTAGGGAGATTCTTGGATTCAAGATTGCCCTTCGAGAAACGGCTGAGAGCTGGAGAGAGCTGCTGGGAGAGCTCAAGAAGCCGAGGCCTCCGAGGCGTGGAGCTAGCCACGAGCGACGCGCATGAGGGCTTGGAGGCGGCCCTGCGGGAGGCGTTTCCAGGGTGCATCTGGAACCGATGTCAAGCACACTTCCGCCGCAACGTGCTCGATAAGACGCCTGCATCGTGCCGAGACCGAATGCACGATCTTCTCGATCAGGTTCTGGAGGCCGGCTCCCAGATGGAGGCACAGGCCCGCCTCGAAGAGGCCTCCGATGAACTTGAGGAGAAGGCTCCAGCTGCCTTTGAGACCCTTGAGGAGGGCCTTCTGGATGCCACCGCTGTTCTGGCTCTTCCAGAAAAGTATCGCGAGCGGCCATAGGCGACCAACATGTTGGAACGGCTCATCCATGTTGGAACAGCTCATCCAGGAGATCCGACGGCGGGAGAAGGTAATTCGGATCTTTCCGAACAAGGCGTCGGCTTGGCGACTCGTTGGCGCCCTCTTGGCCGAAAAACACGAGGAATGGTCGACGGGGCGACGCTACTGGACAATGGATGAGTTTTACGAATGGCGGGACCGACAGCGCGACAGCGACGCCGAAGACCTGCAACCAGAATCATCCAATCGCACTCTTCAACCAGCCTGACAGGCAGCGCACTTTACACAATAAACTTGACTTGACGAACGATTTGCCCGAACCACAGTTCAGAAGCGCTACCACTCCGCCCCTTCGACTCCCAGTGGAACCAGACAACCGTTATTTTGCGACCGGTCGCAAGCGAAGCTACTCCCTGCTCTGCCATATGCTGGACACAATCATGTGCAGCGTCAAAATAGGGACCCAGTGGCACATGTTGCCCGGTGAATTTGCTCAGTGGCGAGCGGCCCACTACTATTTTCGACGGTGGCGTAAGGAGGGCCAAATCCTGTGCATCTTGTGCATTACCTCCCGTACAGCTCGGCGCCGAGCCGGGCGGTTCCTTCTGCGCGAGTGGGCGGAATCAACAGTCTCGACACCTTCAGGGAAGGCCCCACCTTTAAACCCAATGTGACACTAAACCGCGTCCTGCGGCGGAAGCAACTCCAGGCGTGAATCTCTCATACGGGCATGATTGGAAAGCCCCGGTCGTGTACGATCCGTGAATCGGTCCCGCGTTCTGTCGTGATGAGATCCATTTTTCTGCATCCGACCAACAGAGTTGGCCCTCGATCGCACCCCGGATTTTCGGCTTATTTCATTTTTATTCATAAGAAAGATCCCCCTGTCCGCTTTCTTAGTGATGCACGCTTAATGTAATTCCATCCCGGTGTCGGAGCAGGAGACTTCATCCCACAGTCTCAGCGTCGAGGCACGACAAGGACTCCGCCGCGATCGGCACAGGTCGATCTGGGAAACTCATCGGTCCGTGCGCGGCGAATTTTCGAGCGTACAATTGCCTGCGGAGATTGGCAAACGCCTACAAGCCAAGCGGAGTGCCACTCTTCTGCATAGAGTGAGCAAACTTTGATTGAGCAGTGGACGGTGATAGGAGAGAAACACAGACACCCACCCGTCGCGCACTCTGCCTCACAAACGGACTCCAGTCGCGATGGACGATTCGATCGTTGGCTCCGAGATTGACGTCTACCGCATCCAGGGGGTGCTGGGGCGCGGAGGAATGGGCGTGGTCTACGAGGCCGAGGACGTTGCGCTCTCCCGGACCGTGGCCCTCAAGCGGATTGCCCCGTCCCTGGCCAACGACGAATCCTTTCTCCGGCGCTTTCGGTCGGAGGCCCAGGCGCTCGCCCGGATCGACAGCCCCTACATCGTGAGCGTGCACGCCCTTCGCCAAACCGAGATCGGGCTGCTGATCGTGATGGAGCATGTGGAGGGGGGCACCCTGGAAGATCTAAGTAGGTCCACAAAAGAACGTAAAAGGCGTTTGTCCGTGCAGTTTTCTTCACCGG